>JBJEMQ010000443.1:0-3998 GCA_051879755.1 Coprococcus sp.
GAATAGATGTAGAACTTCTTAAGGAAGTTAAGGAAGTTAAGAGAGCACGTCTTACAGAGTATGCAGCAGCAGGACCAAGTGCTGAGTATCATGAGGGTCGTGGTGTATGGCAGATTAAGTGTGATATCGCACTTCCATGTGCTACACAGAACGAATTACTTCTTGATGATGCTAAGCAGTTAGTTGCAAATGGCTGTAAGGCTGTATGTGAAGGTGCAAACATGCCTACTACTCTTGATGCTACCAAGTATCTTCAGGATAATGGTGTATGGTTCGTTGGTGGTAAGGCTGCAAATGCAGGTGGTGTTGCTACATCAGCTCTTGAGATGAGCCAGAACAGTGAGAGACTTTCATGGTCATTTGAAGAGGTTGATGCAAAGCTTCAGAATATCATGGTAACTATTTATCATAACATCGATGATGCTGCAAAGAGATATGGTGTAGAGGGTGACTATGTTGCCGGAGCTAATATCGCAGGCTTTGAGAAGGTTGTTGAGGCTATGTTAGCTCAGGGAGTGTGCTAATCAAGAGTTATTATTTGTAACTAGATAACGACAAAAAGGTGTCATGCAAGTTTACTTGCAAATGGCACCTTTTTTGTTGTTATCGTATTCTTGCAAATGGCATCTTTTGTTGTTATCATATTCTTACAGAGCAAGAACCGTAAACACATGAAATGATTACGTTTTCGTAGGAGATGATTGAGCTTGTATAGAGCCGGTTAGGTCCCCGAATGCAGTATGTGGAATTGTAAATAATAATGGAGGGTGTTCGATTAGTGCGAAAACCCGATGGAGGATGTCTGATTCAAGATATGGAACAGATTGAGGAGGGAAAAAGTAATGGAAACAAGGTATTATGAGGTGGTCGATATTGACGGAGATTATGCGAATTTGAGAAGGACAGATATTGAGTCAGATGATTTGAAGCTTGTAGCAAGGGCACTTCTTCCAGCGGAAATTATGGAAGGAACACAACTCAAGTATGAGCTGATGCAGTACACAATCATCTGAAATTGAAAATACAGCAATTGTGGTGGATGACGTTGGATATTTAATATAAATGATATGGTCCGTTTTTCTATGTAAAAGACATTGTAAAAAAGCTGCTTGCTATACAATTTGCAGATGTGTTACAATATAAGCCAATTTGTATATAAGAGAAAAGGATGGAAGTATGAAATTAATTATTGATTCCTGTATTGACGCATTTGGTGATTGCGTCAAACTGATACCATTTCTTTTGGTAACATATCTGCTGATGGAATGGTTAGAACGTAAAACAGAGGACAAACAGATAAAAACAATGGAATCATCCGGGTTATATGGACCATTTCTTGGTGGCCTGCTCGGAATTGTTCCCCAATGCGGATTTTCACTTGTAGCATCCAATTTGTATAGCGGAGGAGTTATAACTGTTGGAGTGCTGCTGGCAGTATTTATGTCTACTTCAGATGAAATGCTTCCAATATTTCTTTCAAATTCAGTACCTGTTATGGTTATTGTCAAGATACTTTTGACCAAAGCTGTTATTGCCATAGTTACAGGATATACAGTGGATATAGCAAATAAGTGTCTGAAAAAACTTAGAAAACATTCAGATAAGAAAGTAAGTTACAAAAAAGCAATTGTTCATGAGGTGCATAAAGCAGAAGATGATGTGCATAAGAATGCAGGACATCACCATCATGCGGAGGGTGAAAAAAGTATACATGGAGTATGCGAAAATGAGCATTGCAATTGTCATGATGGCATTATTAAATCAACATTAAAGCATACTGCCAAAATATCATTGTTTATTCTTGTTATATCAATTGTAATAAATATAGTTATAGGTTTGATAGGTGAGGAGAGCATACAGAATATATTCTCAGATATACCTGTATTGGGTGAAGCAACAGCAGCGCTTGTAGGTCTTATACCGAATTGTGCAGCATCAATTATTATAACGCAGTTATATCTGGAAGGTGTATTAAATGCCGGTGCTATGATGGCAGGACTTCTGGTAAGTGCCGGAGTAGGGCTTATGGTTCTCTTCAGAATGAATAAAAATAGAATAAAAGAGAATATGAAAGTGCTTATCACACTATATGCAGCCAGTGTAATATGGGGCATTCTGATAAATATTGCAGGGATAAGTTTTTGATATAAACAAAAAGGAATAATCCTCTATGTGTTGATTATTCCTTTTAGTTTGTTTTTTTCTTTCCACATACCGGGCATACATTATCAGTATTTGTATGACCGCATCCCCAGCAAATCCATGTGTCGGGTGCCGGACCTGTTTTGTCTGCTGATGTAAGCCTTGTTGTATTAGGATTTGTTGTCATAGTAAAATTTTTGGAAACAATTTCAACAGGACCATTAGGATTTACAGCTCCTCGAGTCTTTTGTTCGTTTCCCTTGTTTGCTTTCTTTTTGTTGTTAATAAATTTGAATGCCATATAGCTATCCTCATATCTCCATGAAATGAATTATAAATCTATTTTAAAGCAAAATTTACAAATTTTCAATAGATATTTGGCAATTTAGCACATTTATCACATTAATTATTGCCAGGCTCCATCAAATGTAATTATTTGACCATTCAGATATGAAGAAGACTGGCATATGTGGACTGCAAAACGGGCTGCTTCGGTGGCAGATGCCATTCTTCCTGCAGGTATTTCGTCAGCGAGAAGCTGCCTGTCTTCTGTAGAAAGATGACTATTCATCTCTGTGTCAACAGCACCGAAGGCGATGGCATTTACGGATATATTGCTTGGAGCCAGTTCTTTTGCAAGAGCCTTTGTAAAAGAATTGACAGCTCCTTTTGAGGCTGAATAAGCTACCTCGCAGGATGCACCGACATTTCCCCACACCGATGAGATATTAATAATTTTCCCATTTTTTTGCTTTACCATATATGGAACAACCTGTCTGCATGTATTAAAAACAGAGTAAATATTTGTTTTCATGGTCAAATCAAAATCTTCTATTGTCATATCCGTAAGCAGACCAACATAAGATATTGCAGCATTATTAATAAGTAAATCAATATTTTCTCCAAATCTTGCCGTTACATTTTGTATAAAGTTCTCTGCAAATTTGTAATCACCGATATCACCGGATTCTACATAGCATTTGGCACCGGTATGTTCTATTATATCAGCGACTTTTGTCAGTTGTTCAGGGTGCTTATATGAAGTTATGGCTATATTGTTGTATTGTTTTGCCAGCTGTAATGCTATTTCTCTGCCGATACCTCTTGATGCACCTGTTATAATTGCTGTACTCAAAAAATCACACTCCTAAAATTCTTTATGATTTGATGCAGGATTGCTTAAAAACAAGTATATCATGTTAAATATATATTGAAAATAAAAAATACCTTTGGTATACTCAAAATGTTTATGGTTTGACGCAGAACACTCGTAACTTTAGTTATGAGAAGAATACAGACAGGTAATTAATTTGTTGTTTTTATATATAAATCCACGTCAAATTATAAAAGCTCCGTTTAGATTGCGTAAATGCGCAGCTTGAAATGTAAGCAATGTTTGCGTGCATTTTGCAGTAAGAAGGCAGAGCTGTTCTTGAATGTGTTGCTTGACGACTTGCATTTCATGGCAGGAAGACAGAGCCGTTCTTGAATAATATTAAAAGATTAAGATATGGAGGCCACATAAGATGGGTAAAAAAGTATTCAAGTTATTTATGGAGACTATGCTTAGGGCAGCAGTAATCATATTGGCAGTATGTATTGTAATTATGCTTGCTCTATTGATAAAAACAATGAACAAGAATAAAGAAAATGCAAAGACAACAGAAGAAACAAACAAATCAACAGAGTTATCAACAGAACCTGCAGACCCTGATGATCCGACATTTGGCGGAAAGGGCGACACTGATGAAAGTGCAGGAAGTGAAGATGATGATAGTGACAACATTAATTCGGAAGAAACATCATCAGCTGATATTAAATCAGCTAAGATAGCAGTTATTAATTCAACAGGTGTT
>JBJEMQ010000444.1:0-3990 GCA_051879755.1 Coprococcus sp.
CCTGCTATGTCCTCTGCTTCTTCTTTTGACATACTGCTTGCATTTGCACTTACATTTGTTCCAGGAGCTAAATAATCTGAACAATAAGCACTTGCCGCACCTTCATATGGTCTGATATCAAGTGTGCCATCCTTTGCTGCTATATATACATTACTTCCCATTCCCGGATACTCCTCATCATCGGAAGCATTATATAT
Source organism: Coprococcus sp. (assembly GCA_051879755.1). Taxonomy (GTDB): domain Bacteria; phylum Bacillota; class Clostridia; order Lachnospirales; family Lachnospiraceae; genus Coprococcus. The sequence continues at coordinate 198 of JBJEMQ010000444.1, forward strand.
ATATAACTGATACTGCATGCCATCTCTTGTTCCTAAGAAACCGTCAGCATCATAATCACCTGCCTCTGTATATTCATCAGGTGCTTTTGCCATCTCTTCTTCAAGAGTTTTTATCTCTTCTTCCATATATGTCTGCCATGAAGTATCACCCTCTTCCTTAGCCTCGTCTATCATCTCTTTATATGATGCTATCTGCTCTTCATAATCACTTTTAGTCTGATGCTCCTCATCATACATATAGATGCCCTTATCTTTTTCAAATACTTTTTCTGCTATATTCTTTTTCTCTTCATTGCTGATCTTGGTCGGTGTGATATGCATTACATCCATCTTATCTGTATCAGGCACTTCTATATCATCATCTTTTATAGTAATGGTTCCAAGACCTGAATTGCCGACATTAATTGTTTCATCGCATCCATCAGGAATACCAAGCTTACCGCCTATTCCATCTCTGCTTGATGATGTAGTCTTTTTATCTCCACCCTCTTCCTGACTCTGGGTTCCGTCTACATCATAGTCCACGGTTTTCTTTCCGCATCCTGTAAGGGCTGTCTGCGCCATCATCAGTCCTGCTATGGCAACAACTGCTGCCTTTCTTAATTTATTCTTTGTCATTATGTTATCCTCCTTGAATACATTTCATTATTAATAAAAAGCATTTAACTATATAACAGATTATGTTTATTGTCTATTCTGTTTCCATCTGCTATGTTATATTAAACCATTTTTTTTATTTAAGAAACAATATATTAGATATTTAAGAATTCTTTAAAATTCTTCTGTCAATCTGTTACAGGTCAATAATACTTTGTATATGTATCAAAATTGCATCATACCGTAAAGAAAATTAGATGAACTAATCAGCAAACCGTAAAAGATACAGGAAGTTGTTCTACTTCTCACCTACATTTTGCAGCTTGTTCAAAAAGCCCTCGAAATCAAAATCCTTATCACTGGTGCTACCTGATATTAGTGCTATGGAGCCATCCGAGAACTCTACAGAAATATACCATTCTCCTGCTGTCAGCTCTTCCTGTCTTTCATACCATGCGTAAATATCAAACTCATCAAACACCCTAAGTACATCAGCCTTATGTTCATCCGTAAGTGTTGCTACAATATTATCTCTGTTAATAACACTTTCTGAACCATTACCGGCTATTTTTATTCCCTGCTCAAAGTCATAAATCCAATAACTATTTAAGTCACCTTCTTTTTTTGCACATAGTACAGTCACAACACCATCCTTATTATCTGCTGTAAGTTTTGTATCCGTTTTCCCATTATACATGTATTTATAATCATAAAACTTGACTTGTCCACCATTTTCCTTGTACTGATTAAGTAAATATGACACATCTTCATTAGAAATGTTATCATAGGTCAATCCATAATACTCGATAAAATCACTAAAGTCCACACCCTCGAATTCCGATTCCTGAATGTCAAATTCATTGCATACAAATTCTTGTGTTAATAACGTATCATTACCATTTTCACCAGTCGTTGTTGTCTGTGTTTTTTCCTGTGTCCTTAACTGTTCTTCATATGCTTCCAATGCCTCAGCGAGAAGCTCGTAATCTTCCTCAGACAGTGATTCTGCCTGCTCCATATCCGCAATCGAGCCGTCATGTGAATCCACATAATCTCCAAGAAACGCATAAATTTCCTCTATTTCGTAAGAAGTCCGCTGATTAATCGCCTGTGTAGCTGCACTATTCCAATCACCATAATCAGAATATAAATCTTCCAGTATACCATCCTCTTTCAGAATTCCATCCTGACAGAAACTCTCATACTCACCACATATCTGCTCCACACCTAAATCTACACTATCAAAAAGGTATAACAGATTTCGCTTATCCATGTATGCCACAGTCACATACAGATATGGTCGGTTGATATGCTTATCCGAAATCAAAACCGCCTGTCCATCCGTGTTGTAACTACATTCCCTGTCAATCAGACCAAGCAGCTGACGACACATCAAGTCTTTTGCCATAATGTCGCCCTCTTCACTCACATAAAGTTTCATAATCTCCTGAATCTTATCCGGTGCAAGTTCATCCCATAACTGATATGCAACATTCTTGTCAATATATGTATAATAATTCCGTACAAATTCATCAAACTGCTTCAAATTATGCCAATCATAAAGCCGTATAAAGATATCATAATTTGTCTCGGAAATCACATATCCATCTCCTAGTACAAACGTTCCAAACTTGTACAGTTCAGTATCCGCTGTCATATCCTGGGCATATTCACACAAAATCTCATCCAGACAATTAAGATCATAATCCGTTCCGTAAATGGCATTGTAACAGGCAGCCCTCATTCTCCATATATTCATGTTCATTTTGTCCATCACAGCAAAATCTGCTTCCGTAATCTCTATTTTCCCCTTGTTATAAGGAAAAGAATCCTTTTCCTCATTTGCTAATGCCAACTCCTTTTCTATCTGCTGGGTCAAAGATTGAAATCCCTCTATATACACATCATTTTCCTTTTTTATCTGCAACCCCAAGGAACCTATACAGACAAAAATCAAAACTACTGCTACACACATTGCATTTTTCCCACGCACTTGTACATCTTGCTGTTGATTGCCGTCGATGACCCTCTTAATTGCATCATACTCTTTCTTTGTAATACCGGTTTGTTCCATATAATATGTCCGATATGACCGTCCAATCTGAACACGATATAAACCAAAAAATAACCAATACAACATAAAGAATGCTACAATAGAATAAAACCTCCATTGATCCAGATACAGAATCCTCACCAATCCAAAATTCCAGCCTGAAACAACAAGAACATAAACCTGCTCCGCCAGTACTATAGCAGCTATAATCCCACATATAATATATACTTTTTTACTGTATGCATATGTTTTAAAACAACCACTCCGTACAATTTGAATAATAAGAATCGCAACACACAATCCAAATGCAAAACAAATCCAGTAATTTACATCTTCAAACTTATTCCTATTTATCCAAACAAATACTCCTAAAATTCCTATATACACAAACAAAAGCCATGCCACCACATCACTAAGTATTGAAAATATTTTAACACTGAAGGGACAAACCTTTGCATACTGCTGCATATTCTTCGTTTTCTCTTCCTCCGGAAACATAACTGCACTACAGAATTCGCATCGTTCCACTTTCTCTTCGTAAACCTCGCCGCACACATTACATTTATACATTAATTTTCTCCTTTTTCGTATTCTTCCAACCTCTATATATCTGGCAAAATGACGGCATTTTTCCATATTCTATCAGACATCATCAAAAAAATATAGTAATTTATGGATATTAGTCATAAAAACAGCAAAAAGGAAGCTCCCGGTTCACGAAATTTTATTCGTTAAAGTAATACCTATTTTTGTCAAATTTTATTCAAATGCTCTTCTTGAAAAACTAACTAAAAATATATACAATAATGTTAATTAGTTTCAGAAAGGAATATTTATATGAATATATGTATATATGGTGCTTCCAGCAATGATATCGACCCATCTTATATAGAAGCTGTTCGGAAGCTTGGTACTATGATGGCAGAGAGAGGCCACACTCTCGTTTTCGGAGCCGGAGGACAGGGCTTGATGGGAGCTGCTGCCAGAGGCGTTTCTTCCAAAAACGGGCACATAATAGGTGTTGCACCTTCTTTTTTTGACGTAGATGGTATTTTATATGAAAATGATATGGAGCTTATTAAAACCGATACCATGCGTGAACGTAAACAGATTATGGAAGACCGCTCAGATGCATTTATTATG
>JBJEMQ010000445.1:0-3981 GCA_051879755.1 Coprococcus sp.
TTGACTTAAAATAAGCAATCTGATCTTTAAGCTCCGACTCAATACGAACAAGCGCACTGTCCAGTTTTTCCTGTCCCACAACATAATGTGACGCCGGGAAAATACATGTAAAATTAAGACTTCTCTTTGATGCACCTGTAAGCGGATCAAATTCAGTTATTCTGTCTATCTCATCACCAAAAAACTCTATTCGTATTCCATCTTCAAATGTGGATACAGGAATAATCTCCAGCACATCCCCCTTTACCCTGAATGTGCCTCTGTGAAAGTCCATCTCATTTCTCACATACTGAATATCCGTCAACTGATCTATAACCGTATCCCTGTCCTTAATCATGCCGACTCTTAATGAAAGCATCTGATTACGGTATTCATCCGGGTCACCAATACCATATATACAGGAAACCGAAGATACCACTATGACATCTTTTCTATCTATAAGTGCGGCTGTAGCACTATGACGCATCTTATCTATGTCATCATTTATGGCAGAATCCTTGGCAATATAGGTATCAGTAGATGCTACATATGCTTCCGGCTGATAATAATCATAGTAGGACACAAAATACTCAACTGCATTCTCCGGAAAAAACTCTTTCATCTCGCTATACAACTGTGCAGCCAGAGTCTTATTATGTGCCAGAATAAGAGTAGGTTTATTCAATTGTTCGATTACATTCGCCATGGTGAAGGTCTTTCCAGAGCCTGTGACACCTAAAAGCGTCTGGAACTGATTACCTTCTTTGAAGCCATTCACAAGGGTTTTGATGGCTTCAGGCTGGTCGCCGGTTGGCTTGTATTCGGAATGTAAAATAAAATGATCCATAATGGTTTCTCCTGTTTGCAAAAGTTTATTTAATAACACCGGATAGCATTGCCTGACACTATTTAGTATAAAATAGGGAACAAATCTTTCCGCCTGCGGTTGATTCATTCCCTATGTATCACTTGTGGTATTAGTATAGCACATCACTACCGGCTTTGCAACGAAAATTTGAACATTTGTTCGATTTTTTCTTTGTATCAGCCCAACGACTTCTTTCACAGATATTCTGTGTCAAATTACAAATAACCACTTTCAAATATTTTTGTTACATTTTTATTTTCCAAATGCCTGAACATAATAATATGTAAATCCCTGATTATCGTTTCTTTCAGCAACAAATACTGCGACTCCTACATATCTGTAGTCACTTCTCAGCATATTTTCACTATGTCCCTGTGAGCGTTTCCATGCCCACATAACATCATCAACATACTCAAAACCACAGGCTATATTCTCGCCATATAATTCAGCAAATGAATCAATACATAAAGTACCATTTGGTCTTGTATGTCCATAGGTATTGCTGATTTCTCTTGCTCTTATATTTGCAATATTGGTAATAGAAGCATTTGTCACAAGCTGTGACTCATGTCTTTCTTCTCTGTATTTGTTTATTTCCCTGACGATTGCTTCAGATGCTGCAAGGTCATAATGTCCATATACCTTAGTTTTCTTTCCGCCGCCGAGATTTATTGTATAATATCTTGAAACAGAAAGATCCAACTCAGTTTTTGTTACTATTCCCTTATTGTTGACATATGCTATATACCCATCCGAAGTCTTATAACTGCCGGCAGTAGTAACTCTCTTTCCCTTTCCATTGAAGAAATATGTCTTTCCATCTATCTTTCTTGTCTGATTTTTAACCAGCTTCCATTTTCTATTGCTGAAATCATAACATTTCTTTGTTTTTTTATTATACATTATCACAGCAGTACCTTTGCTGTTGAACTTATATGTTGCTCCTGCAATGGTCTGCCATGTATTTTTCTTTACATCCCAGCTGCCCTTCTTTGCATTATACTGATACAGTTTTCTTAAGCCTCCCGATTTTTTATACTTAAGTGTTACATATCCTGATTTTGCAACATAAACATAATTATTGGAATCTATTTTCTTCCAGCCTGCCTTAGTTACCTTAACACCGCTTCCATTAAAGAAATAATATCTGCTGCCCTGAAGCTTATATATATTATTTTTTGCCGGTACAAGCTTATTACCTGAATATACATATAATCTGTTATTCTTGCTGTTATAAAGTCTTGTACATATTCCTGATTTACTGAAATAATAGGTCTTTCCAAGGAATGTCTTCCAGCAGTCCTTTTCATTTACCCATGTATTATTATTGTAATTGTAATGTGCATATGTATAATTGCTTCCTGACTTTAACAGCCTGTGTGTTATATAACCTGAGCCCGAAACATAGTATGTAAGAGCTGAATTTGCTTCATACCATCCATTTCTTGTCACCCTTATACCATTTTCATTAAAAAGATACAGCTTCTTATCATCAAGAGAATATGCTGTATTTTTTGCAGGCACCATTGTACCATTTGAATAAATATATAATTTTCTGCTGCCTGCATAATATATTCTTGCACATATTCCTGATGCTGCAAAGTAATACTTATTACCTGATATGGTTTTCCAGATATTTTTCTGCATAACCCAGTTATCACCGGAACATTTATACAGTTTCTTTACTGAGCCATTTGACTCAAGCTTTTCTGTTACCACACCCGAATTTCCAATATTTACAATAAGCCCGTTATTTACTGTTACCCATCCGGTTGTTGTTACCTTGCTGTTATTCTTGTATAAATACCATACTCCGGCATTTTCATCATAATGTAACCCGTCGCCTATTTCCGGCTCTGCATCACCAGGTGTCGCTTCTCCCATATCTGAAGTATTCTCCCTTGCTGCTGCTACAAATGTGTCAAATGAGAATACAATTGTCAAAACCAGAACAAACATAGTTACAATAAGCTTTATCTGTCTTAACAGATATGACTTATTTTGAGTTTTTGTATTCATAATAATCCTCCTTTAAAATATATGGTTATTTTTTTAATCTGTCACAAGTATTTTGTGTCAAATTATAAAAACCCATAAACATTTATTACTATAGCACACATTTCCACATTTTACAAATCTGTAATTATTTTTAATACTTTCGCAATATTTTTTTTGATATTTACTTTTATCATTGTTGAATCTGACGCATTTTAGATATATAATATTATTAATTTACGATAATCAGCACATATAAATGTATAACATCATACTTATCCGGTAACGTCTCTGTGTAATGCACACCAGCTTTGATGACATCCTCATCTGTGCATTCCTGCAATCTAATCAGAGCGTTTATGATTTGACCCAAGATTGCACTCACGCCAAATTAGTTTTATTCATTTAAAAACTAAAATTATGAGTATTCTGCGTCAAATCATAGATTTAATACTTTTTTTATAAAATAATCAAAAAATATCCAAAAAGAGATGCTATATTTTACCATTGTGCAAAAATCTAATGTTTTAGTCCATAGAAATACAACTGACCTGGGATAATTTATCAAAATAATAGACCGGATGACTATGTGACTTATTGGGAGGTAATATTTTGAAACTAATACAAAGAAATAAGGATTCTGCATATCTGCAGTTCGATAAATATGTAAACTTTGACCATCCTCTTGTTGAAGATAAAGCAAAGGAGCTGGCTGCCGGCTGCAAAAGCACATTTGACATAATAAAAGCCGTATATTATTTCGTAAGAGATGAAATACCGCATACATGGGACAGCAAAGATTCAACTATAACAATTTCAGCATCTGACGTATTGGAGAAGGGGACAGGTATATGCTATTCCAAAGCCAATCTTCTGGCTGCACTTATGCGCTATAACGGCATATATACAGGTTTTTGTTATCAGCGTATAAAATATCTGTCATCAGAAAATAAGTTTGCCCTTCATGCATTAAATGCTGTTTACGAGCCTGATTTGAGACGTTGGATAAGACTTGACGCAAGAGGCAACAATTTAGAAATCAATGCTGATTTCACCATAAATGAAACACAGCTTGGTTTCGTAATCAGACCTGAAATTGGCGAATTTGAATTTGAAGATTTAATTGCAGTTCCTCTTCC
>JBJEMQ010000446.1:0-3964 GCA_051879755.1 Coprococcus sp.
AAGGCTCAGAGATGGTTCGTAATATAAGCATGGTAAAGGATATACTTGAAAGATATAAGGCTGTTACTAAATGGACAGAAAAGATTTCGAAATATATAGATAAATTTCGAGGCTTTATTCAATGATGGTTAATGAGGAGAAAATTGTATGGTGAAATTATTTAGACAGAAAGGGGCAATATCTGTATTTTTGGTTATCATACTTGTACCATGTCTGGTATTATCCTTTTTGTTCGTAGATATGAGTAGGATAGAATTAAGCAGAGGGGTAGTAGAGTCTACAGCTGACACGACTCTCAATTCGTTAATGGCAAGATTTGATGCAAAGCTTAATGAGTATTACGGACTTGTGGCGTCTGTTCAGAACATCGATGAATATTATGATAAGACAAAGGAATTTTTTACAAAGACATTGACTGCCGAAGGACTATCGGAAGATGTAAGTAATGAGATAGTGGCATATATATATGAAAAAACAAAAAGTAGCGGTAAGGACTACCGTGATTTGCTTCAGATTAATATTGTGTCTGGAACAGATAGTCTGTATGCTGAACCAGATTCAGGACTTGGAGAAAACCCCGTACTTATAAAAGAAGGTGTTGTAGAATTCATGAAGTACAGAGCACCTGAAATGGCAGTAGAAACAATAGTGGATAAGTTGTCGTCGGGAGAAGGCGAAAAAATGAAGCAGGATCTTGAAAATGCTGCCGAAGACAGTGAATTATCCCAAAAAAGAAATGATTTTGCAGAATCTGAGGGAGAATTGTCTAAGCGGGAGTTTTATACATATTATTATTATCAGGAATATGTGAAGCTTGGGGCAACAAAAGATACATTACTTGAGATACAAGATAAGGCAGAAGAATACAGAACAAAATATGAAGAAATAACAAAAAAGACAGTTGATAGTTTGTGGATATCGAAAGACAGACCGCCGATGGTATATACATATAGAATAAACATTAATAATCCTACAGATGAAAATGGTGTAACAACATATATAGCTTCAGATACAGCACTTATTGATGAAAAAAAAGCGGAAGATGTATGCTCTTCACATGATAAAGAAAAGGGGGTATATTACATAACATGGAGTAAGCTGTCAGGCGCAAAAGATGATTTGGAAGATAAGATACAGGAACTTGAGACAGCCCTTTCAAATGCTGATACAGCAGTATCAAATTATACAGATAAGGATTATGGAAGTGAGGATGATAAGGTAAGCAAAGCACAATGGTATTATTTTGCATATAATGCAGCAAAGTCAAGTATGAGTGATGTAGAGAAAAAAATGGCTGCAGTTGCAAAGGCATATGTAAAGCTTATGGCAATGCTCACATGTACGGCAGACCCTGATGATACCAGTTTTCCTGATAACTGGAAGACTGATTGTAACTCAAGCGCAAATAAAGCATACGATATGCTTATTAATACACCAGCAGAGGGTGATGCAGGATATAAATATATAACTGTAAGAAAAGAAATGGCAAATATAGCAAGTGGAGTTATGTCCGAATACAATACAGATTCAGTAACATCAGAACTTAATGGTATAAGTAATGCACTTTCGGGTTACAGAAAAACAATTCAAGAATATATAGACGCACTTGATGTAGTTATAGATGGTGATAAGAAAAAAGGAACAGTAAGTCTGGATGATTTAGCTGATTTGGCAGAGGAGTATCAATATGACTATGATGAATGGAGTGATGAGGCGAATTCATCTAAGACATCTTTGGGTGAGAAACAGCAAGATGAAGTTAAGAAATATGAGAAGGAAAAAAGAACTGTAGATAGAGAAGATATTGAGGAGTTTAAGCGCAAACTTGAAAATGTAAGAAATGAGTTTCAGTCAATTATAGATGAAATAGATAAAATGAAATATGGAAATAAGAAACTGACAGAAATAAGTAGTTTTGACACATTTTATTCACAATTTAAATCACAGTTCGATAAGCCTTCTTCGCCTATGACAAATAAGCAGATTGAAGAAACTGCATATAATATATTTTATGACAGATTTAAGCCACATCCGACAGGTGCAATTATCTCTCTTCCGCATATTGATGAATCTGATTATAAGTTAGTACTTAAAGAAGGCGATGATGCTTACTACGATTTTCTTATTGCAAAAGGATATAATACTGATAAGTCGTTAGATGAAGTAAAGGATAATACGGATGCAAAGGATGACAAATTAGATGGACTGAAGAAAGATGCCGAAAATACTAAGGATGGCGAACAGGAGGAGCAGGCGGGTAATGATGTGACATATGGTGATGATGTTAATGTATCTGAATATGAAGGTAAGAAGTTTAATGATACGAAAGTAATAACAAGCTTTGCATCAACTATAGGAAGTTTTGTCACTCTGACGGGGACAGATGTGAGAGATGCACTTTACTCCACATTGTATGCAATGAATATGTTCAGTTATAGAACATATGTATATGAAGGAAAATACAGTCTGTTGTCGGATAGTGAGCAGAAATCTATAAGTCTTAAGGACTGCACAACGTATTACAGCAAGCATGATGAGGATTGGAAGAATGACGATCCCACGGTAATTACCTGCAACAAGAGCCTGACAAATAAGATGATAAATGCCGACAATAATAAGGCGAATAATGCAGAGATTGAGTATATATTATATGGTGGGACAAATAAGGAGAATATAAAGAGTGCCTATCTGTCCATATATGCGATGAGATATGCATTAAATCTGGCATCTGGATTTGTAAATTTTTATAGTGGAACAGGTGATACAGCTATAGTGATAAATGAAGCTGCTATGGCTATCGCAGGTGCGACAGCGGGGGTTATTCCTGTGCCTGTTACAAAGTGTGTGCTGATAGCACTTCTTACAGCGCTTGAATCTGTACATGATATGAAGATGCTTACAAAGGGGCTTCCGCTTGAGGTATACAAGATGAATGAAGATGCGTGGGCTTACAGTATGGAGGGGGCTAAGGATAACGTAAGTACTAAACCGTCAGATAGTGTAAAGACAGGAAATGGTATAAGTATGCAGTATAGTGATTATTTGTTTATATTCCTTTATTCAACATTTTTGGATAGTGACCTTACTACTGTTGCATATCAGCGTATGGGCAGGCTGATAGAAGCAAATATGTCCATGAAGGCAGTGAGCGGTGATTCGGGTTATGACCTTAAGAAAGCAAAGACCATGTTTACATTAACGGCAGAACTTGAGATAAGTCCTATTATGATGAATACACCATTGGCATCAGATTATAATTCACCACTTGGTGATGGAAGCAGGTGGAATAAGTATAGCATAAAGGTTACGCGAGGTTATTAAAATAGAACACTATTATAATAGGTAGAAACAGGATAAATCCCACACTGTAGAGAGTTTATTGCTCTGAACTGAATGGGTATGTAGATGACTGTATATGTTGATTATAAAAGGTTATAAACTCTAGAGTTATTCTGGATGACATAAATTTAAGACGATAAAAAGTGATGCTGTTAACATATTGCAGCATCACTTTTTATTGTCTTGAATTATAATAAATTTTATATGCTTATATATAGAATAGTATAATAAATTTATTCGTAATATTCTATATCGTGTTTTTCCGGAGCATACCATGGGTGTTCACCGATGTTTGCAATATATGAATCTTTTTTGAATCTGAGATACTTTTTTTCACCAGAAAAAATTACTGCTTCTTCAATCTCTGTAACACTATCTGTAAATTCTGCATGTAGTGGACCTGTTACTCCAAATGCACCATCTGCAAGTTTTTCAACGTTGTCAAGTCCGGTAACAAATGTAAGATTTGAATCAGTACAGAAAGCATAATAAGCTATGTTTTTTACGGTTAATGGTAATTTTACGGCTACCAAGTTGTCATTGCTGGAAAAACCATGCTTGTATATTTCCGTTACTTTTAAACCGTCTATTTCCTCAGGTACGACAACAACTGTGTCAGGACCAT
>JBJEMQ010000447.1:0-3945 GCA_051879755.1 Coprococcus sp.
AAGAAAAAGGGTAAATTAGATGACACATACAAGTTTATCACATTTGGCGGTGATGGTGGCACTTACGATATAGGTCTTCAATCACTTTCAGGTGCCATGGAACGTGGACATGATATGGTTTATGTCTGTTATGACAATGGTGCTTACATGAATACAGGAATACAGCGTTCATCAGCTACTCCTATGTATGCAGATACTACAACTACCCCTGTTGGAAGCGAGTCAAACGGCAAAATGCAGAATAGAAAAGACCTTGCACAGATTATGGCTGCACACGATATTCCATACGTTGGTCAGTCAACTCTTCTCGGAAATATGCGAGACTTATATGAAAAAGCAGAAAAAGCAATATATACACCTGGTGCTGCATTTCTCAATGTTATGGCTCCATGTCCTAGAGGCTGGAGGTATCCTACAGAACAGATTATGGATATCTGTAAGCTGGCTGTTGAAACATGCTACTGGCCTTTATTTGAGGTAATTGAAGGCAAGTGGATTCTATCCTATGAGCCTAAGAAAAAACTTCCTATTGAAGATTTCCTTAGAACACAGGGACGTTTTAAGCATCTGTTCAAGCCTGAAAATGAACATTTACTTGTTCAATATCAGGAGGAAGTTGACCGCAGATGGGAAGATTTACTATTCAGATGCTCCAAAAATTAAGTATATGATTATCTTAAGATGTATATATAAAAGCATAAAGAAGAGACCAGCCGGTCTCTTCTTTATGCTTTTATATTTCATTATAATTTCAAACATATTATATATTTAATCTGTTATCACAATCATCTAAATAGATGTATTACCTGCACCATCAGAAGCAGCCATTCTCGCTTTTATCTGCATTGCCGATTCAGATACAGCAAGACCACCTTCACTTGTTTCCTTAAGACATTTTGGCATATCGTTTCCTATTCTGCGCATACTGTCTATGACATCATCAGGTGTGATTGCACTTTTTATTCCTGCAAGTGCCATCTGAGCAGATGTTATTGCATTTACACCTCCATATGCATTTCTTTTTACACAGGGAACCTCAACTAATCCACATACCGGGTCACACACAAGTCCCAGCATATTCTTAAGTGCAAAAGCTGCCGCCTCCGCTATAACAGATGCCTCTCCACCTTCCAAATAAGCAAGTGCGCCTGCTGCCATGGCAGAAGCTGAACCTATCTCCGCCTGACAGCCACCTGATGCACCTGCTATATATGCTTTCTCAGATATAACATTTCCTATTCCTGCTGCTACATATAATGCATTAACAAGTTTCTCCTCTGATACATTATAACATTCTCTATAGCTGAGTATTACAGCCGGTATTACTCCACATGAACCTGCTGTAGGTGCTGCAACAATCCGCTTCATACATGCATTTGATTCAGCCATCTTCACAGCCTTCTCCATAGCCTTACCTACAAATTCTCCACACAGTCCTTTGCCCGAGGCATTAAAAAGCTCCAGCTTATAACCATCGCCCCCTGTCATTCCACTGACAGAACGCATACTACTGTCATATGCTTCATCAGCCTCTTTCATTGCCTTATACATGTGTCGCATATTCTCATAAGACTGCTCTTTTGAAACATCTCTTTCCGACATATCTGCTTCAAGAATAACCTGCCAGAACTCCATATTATGTTCTAAGCATATATCCAATATATCTCTTATACTATGATATTCCATATCCGTCACACTCCTGCTATTCTATTCCCTTAAAATAAGTAACCTTTATAACGCCCTCTATATTCTTAAGCCATTTTATTCCGTCCTCAGGTATTTCCTTGTCACATTCTATTACCATAACGGCATTTCCACCACGATTGGAACGAAAAAGCTGCATAGATGCAATATTAACTGATTTGTGTGCCAACATAGAAGTTACTTCGGATACATGACCCGGCTGGTCCATATTATGTACTATAAGAGTAGGCTTTTCTCCTGAAAAATTCGTACTTATTCCATCCACCTTTGCAATATTAATGAGTGAACCCCCTATGGATTCACCTACTATTTCAAGACTTTTTCCATTTATTCCTTTTAGAATTAACTGTACTGTATTGGGATGAGCTTCTGCAAATTCCGCCTTACCAAATTCTATATCCAAGCCTTTAGTCTTTGCTATATTCAGACTGTCCGGTATTCTGTAATCATCCGGCTTCATCCCCATAAGTCCGGCTACAATAGCCTTCCTTGTTCCATGTCCTTTTCCTGTTGCCAGAAAAGACCCATATAGAAGAATTTTTGCGCTTATCAACTCCTCACCAAGAAGCCTTCCTGCTACATATCCTATTCTTACTGCCCCTGCTGTATGTGAACTTGACGGTCCTACCATCACAGGGCCTATAATATCAAATATTCCCATATAACACCTCAAATCATAAGAGGTATCAGCTATTGCCGATACCCCTGCTTTTATATTTTTCAATTCTTTACTATTCTATAACTTTGTTACATTTGCAGCCTGAGGACCTTTCTCTCCTTCTACGACCTCATACTCAACCTCATCGCCTTCCTCTAATACCTTAAAGCCTGACATATTGAGTGCCGAGAAATGAACAAATATATCCGTTCCGTTTTCATCGCATATAAAACCATAGCCTTTTTTTGCATTGAACCATTTTACTTTACCTGTCTTCATTTGAATTCCTCCTAAAACTTTGTGGCGAATTGCTTCAGCCTATTAGAAACATGCGCTGCAATACAAACAGCAAAAAAGAGACACAGAGCTTTGCTCCATGCCTCTTTGCACTTTCTTTGTACATTATATTGCCTGTAAATAATAATTGCAAGCTATTTTTTAATTTTTATCCATTTTACTTTTCTTTTATTTCAGTAGTTTCTTTCTTAACTCCGGTTGACGCTTTCTTCACAGGATTTTTCTTAGTTTTTGTTCCTGAAGCAGCTTTTGACGTACCCATACTTTTTGTCGTCTTTTTTGCAACCTTCTTTACAGGCTTTGCATCTGTATAATCATATTCAAATATCATAGTCGAAAGCGGCGGAACATTAACCATAATACTATATGGCATTCTGGCGGTTGCTACATCCTTCGCTCTTATCGCCCTTGTATTAAGTCTTCCGGCACCTCCAAACTGTACATCATCAGAATTCAATATCTCTTTATATAATGTATAGCATGGAACAGGTATCTGATATCCTGTTCGCTCAACAGGTGTAAAGTTGCATACAAACAACAACTGCTTCTTGGCCGTTGAACCACGTCTGACGAACGAAAGTATACTCATATCCGGATGATCGCAATCTGTCCATTCAAATCCAATGGCTTCGTAATCATTTGCATATAACGCATCATTTGTCTGATACAGCTTATTAAGTGCTTTTATATATCTCTGAACGCCCTGATTAAGCGGGTTATCCAGCACAAACCAGTCAAGACTTCTCGCCTCACTCCATTCCCTTGGCTGGGCAAATTCCTGTCCCATAAAAAGCAGTTTTTTGCCCGGATGGCCATACATAAAACCATATGCAGCTTTCAGGTTGGCAAATTTATCATTTTCACTACCCGGCATCTTATTTATCATTGAGCACTTCAGATGCACCACCTCATCATGTGACAGCACAAGTACAAAATTCTCTGCATATGCATATGAGATGCTGAAAGTGAGCATATTCTGATTATCCTTTCTAAAATATGGATCCATCTTCATATATTCAAGGAAATCATGCATCCATCCCATATTCCATTTGAACAGGAAGCCAAGTCCCTTCATATCTGCCGGTGCAGTTACTCCGGCCCATGATGTTGATTCCTCCGCTATAAGATATGCTCCCGGATATTTCTCTTCCATAACTTTATTTATATGCTGCATAAGCTCTATTGCTTCATAGTTCTCTTTTCCGCCATCCTTATTTGGAAGCCATTGTCCATCCTGCTTACCGTAATCAAGATATAACATCGATGCAACAGCATCTACACGAAGA
>JBJEMQ010000448.1:0-3944 GCA_051879755.1 Coprococcus sp.
CTGATAAGATTAGAGAGTGGTCACATGGCGAGGTAAAAAAGCCTGAGACTATAAACTATAGAACACTTAAACCTGAAAAGGATGGTTTGTTCTGCGAAAAGATATTTGGACCTAGCAAAGACTGGGAATGTCATTGTGGTAAATATAAGAAAATCAGATATAAAGGAATTGTATGTGACAGATGTGGAGTTGAAGTTACAAAGTCAAATGTCCGTAGAGAGCGTATGGGACATATTGAGCTTGCAGCACCTGTATCACATATATGGTATTTCAAGGGTATACCATCACGTATGGGTCTGATTCTTGATATATCTCCTAGAGTACTTGAAAAGGTATTATATTTCGCTTCATATATAGTTCTTGATCCGGGAAATACCAATCTGACTTATAAGCAGGTTCTTACTGAACAGGAATTCAGAAAAGCAGAGGAAGATTTCGGTTATGGCTCATTCCGTGCAGGCATGGGAGCTGAATCAATACAGGAGCTTTTAAAGAAAATTGACCTTGATGCAGAATCTGAAGAGCTTAAGGCAGAGCTTGCAAATTCAAGCGGACAGAAGCGTGCAAGAATTATTAAGAGATTAGAGGTTGTAGAGGCATTTAGAAATTCTGACAATAAGCCGGAATGGATGATAATGGATGTTATACCTGTTATCCCACCGGATATCAGACCTATGGTACAGCTTGATGGTGGCAGATTTGCTACATCAGATTTAAATGACCTTTATAGAAGAATTATAAATAGAAATAATCGTCTTAAGAGACTCCTTGAACTTGGCGCACCTGATATTATCGTAAGAAACGAAAAGAGAATGCTTCAGGAAGCAGTAGATGCGCTTATAGACAATGGTAGAAGGGGACGTGCAGTAACTGGCCCTGGAAACAGAGCTTTGAAGTCGCTTTCTGATATGTTAAAGGGTAAGCAGGGACGTTTCCGTCAGAACCTTCTTGGTAAGCGTGTTGACTATTCAGGACGTTCGGTTATCGTTGTAGGACCGGAACTTAAGATATATCAGTGTGGTCTTCCGAAAGAGATGGCTATTGAGCTGTTTAAGCCATTTGTTATGAAGGAGCTTACAGCCAGCGGAAAGGCAAATAATATAAAAGCAGCTAAGAAGATGGTTGAGAAGCTTGAACCTCAGGTTTGGGATGTGCTTGAAGATGTTATTAAGGAGCATCCGGTTATGCTTAACCGTGCCCCGACACTTCACAGACTTGGTATTCAGGCATTTGAGCCTATTCTTGTAGAAGGTAAGGCTATTAAACTTCATCCACTTGTATGTACAGCATTTAATGCGGACTTCGATGGAGACCAGATGGCTGTGCATCTTCCTTTGACAGTTGAAGCACAGGCCGAATGCAGATTCCTTCTTCTTTCACCAAATAACCTTCTTAAGCCTTCAGATGGTGCGCCTGTTGCAGTACCATCACAGGATATGGTCCTTGGTATATACTATCTTACTATGGAAAAAGAAGGCGACATAGGTGAGGGCAAGTATTTCAAATCCAAGAATGAGGCTATTCTTGCATATGAAAATAAAGAGATAACATTACATTCAAAGATACATGTAAGAAGATCTGTGCGTACACCTGACGGAGATGTTGTAAAGGGTGTTATTGATACAACACTTGGAAGACTTTTATTTAATGAGATTATTCCACAGGATCTTGGATTTGTAGACAGGGAAGATCCTGCAAATGCTCTTAAGCTTGAGATAGATTTCCATGTAGGAAAGAAACAGCTTAAGCCTATCCTTGATAAGTGTATTAATACTCATGGCGCAACAAAGACTGCTGAAGTGCTTGATAATGTCAAGGCAATAGGATATAAATATTCAACTGTAGGAGCTATATCAGTATCTATTTCAGATATGAAGGTTCCTGATGAGAAGAAGCAGATTCTTGCAGATGCTCAGGAAAAGGTTGATGGAATTACAAAGAAGTTCAGAAGAGGACTGCTTACAGACGAAGAAAGATATCTTTCTGTTGTAAGCGTATGGGAGGATGCCGATAAGGTTCTTACAAAAGCGCTTCTTGATGGACTTGATAAATATAATAATATCTTCATGATGGCTGACTCAGGTGCCCGTGGTTCTAACCAGCAGATTAAGCAGTTAGCAGGTATGCGTGGACTTATGGCTGATACAACAGGTCGTACTATCGAGCTTCCTATTAAGTCTAATTTCCGTGAAGGTCTTGATGTTCTGGAATACTTTATTTCAGCACATGGTGCTCGTAAGGGTCTGTCAGATACAGCTCTTCGTACAGCCGATTCAGGATACCTCACAAGAAGACTTGTAGATGTATCACAGGATTTGATAATAAGAGAGCCTGATTGTAGTGTAGGAAAAGCTATCCCGGGAATGGATGTAGAAGCATTCATGGAGGGTAAGGAAGTAATAGAAGATTTCCAGGAGAGAATAACAGGACGTTATCTTGCAGAGTCAGTATTTGACAAGGATGGAAACATGCTTGTTAAGGTTAACCATATGGTTACACCTAAGAGAGCTGAACTTATTGTAAAGAAGGGTGTAGATGCAAATGGTGTTCCATTCTTAGACCCTGAGACAGGTTCAGCAAGACGTGACGCAAAGCTTAAGATTAGAACTATTCTCACATGTAGATCACATATAGGTGTATGTGCTAAATGTTATGGAGCAAATATGGCAACAGGTATGCCTGTTCAGGTAGGTGAGGCTGTAGGAATTATCGCTGCTCAGTCAATCGGTGAACCTGGTACGCAGCTTACTATGAGAACATTCCATACCGGAGGTGTTGCCGGTGATGATATTACACAGGGTCTTCCTAGAGTTGAGGAGTTGTTTGAAGCGAGAAAACCTAAGGGACTTGCTATTATCGCTGAATTTGGCGGTAAGGTACAGCTTAGAGATAATAAGAAGAAACGTGAAGTAGTTATAACAAATAATGAAACAGGCGAATCAAAGGCATATCTTATACCTTATGGTTCACGTATTAAGGTACTTGATGATCAGGTGCTTGAGGCTGGTGATGAACTTACTGAAGGTTCTGTAAATCCACATGATATCCTTAAGATAAAGGGTGTTCGTGCTGTTCAGGATTACATGCTGCGAGAGGTTCAGCGAGTATACAGACTTCAGGGTGTTGATATCAACGATAAGCACATTGAGATTATCGTTAGACAGATGCTTAAGAAGATAAGAATAGAGGACAATGGCGATTCAAATTATCTGCCGGGTACACTTGTTGATATTCTTGATTTTGAGGATACAAACGAGGCACTTATCGCAGATGGCAAGAAGCCTGCAGAGGGCTCACAGGTTATGCTTGGTATCACAAAGGCTTCACTTGCTACTGATTCATTTATGTCAGCTGCTTCATTCCAGGAGACAACAAAGGTTCTGACAGATGCAGCTATTAAGAGC
Organism: Coprococcus sp.; assembly: GCA_051879755.1. GTDB lineage: Bacteria > Bacillota > Clostridia > Lachnospirales > Lachnospiraceae > Coprococcus. The sequence continues at coordinate 3,405 of JBJEMQ010000448.1, forward strand.
AAGATAGATCCTCTGATTGGTCTGAAGGAAAATGTTATTATCGGTAAGCTTATACCGGCTGGTACAGGTATGAAACAGTATCGTTCAGTAAAACTTAATACTGAGATAGAAGAAATTAATTTTGATGATGAGTACGACGAATACGATGAGTATGAGGAAACATCAGAAAATGAAGATTTTCCTGTAGAAGAGGATACAACTGATAACATTTTGGAATAGTATAAATTGTCATTGCAAAAGACAGAACCCCGGTTATATAAAAAATATCCGGGGTTTTGTTAGGTGAAGTTAGTTTTGCAAATGGAAAAATGCAAAAAGTGCCATTGAAAATGTGATTTGGGTGTTGACATATAAAAAACTAGATAATATAATACTATAGCATGCGTTAATTGTTTGATGCATGCTATTTATATGTAGATTTTATTTTATAAACAGGAGGTGAAAACATGCCTACATTTAACCAGTTAGTTAGAAAGGGAAGACAGACAGTAGAAAAGAAGTCAACTGCACCAGCTCTTCAGAGAAGCTTTAACTCACTTA
>JBJEMQ010000449.1:0-18161 GCA_051879755.1 Coprococcus sp.
GATTATGAATTTTCCTTACAAGTACACCTTCAAACAGTCCATCGTCAAATTCTACACCTTTTCTTACTATGCTTCTAAAACCACCTATAGAAATGGAATTTGATACCATGCCAAATATGAAGTCATCCTCTACAATCTCTCCATCTATATCTACAGTCATATGATATGTCGGAATATTAACTACACTCTTTATTCCCTGCAATATATACGCAGCATGTCCCAGTATATTCTTCATATTCTGCGGTGTGGCATATGACGTATCAGAGAATACTCCGAAAGCAGCTACATATACAAAATGCTTATTATTCAAGCTGCCTATATCTACTGAAAATGGTGCTGCATTTACAAGCATTTCGGCAGCCTCCACAGCCCTTTTCGGCACTTCAAGACTCCTTGCATAATCATTTGTTGAACCGCACGGAATATATCCAAGCGGTTTCTTTAGTTCAGCCTTCATTATTCCTGATATAGTATTGCCCAAAGTTCCATCACCTCCGGCGCATACTATAACATCATAATTATTTCCTTCCTCACTCACTATTCTTTCTGCATCATCTGCCGACTGTGTCAGATATGTTCTAACAGCATATTCGTGTTTGCAGAATACATCTAACACATCGACAAGGCAATCCTTTAAGGTAGTTCTGCCTGCCTTTGGATTCATGACAAAAAGCATACTTTTCATTATTATCTCTCCTGCATAATCTATCTACATCTTCAGTATTATCCCCGTTTCTTACTTGCCATATAGAGATCATAGCCTCTCTTTCTTAATTTGCAGGAAGGACAGTTTCCACATCCCTCCCCCTTTATCCCATTATAGCAGGTAAGTGTCATATCTCTTATAACATCAAGACCTCCCAGCTCATCAGCGAGTTGCCAAGTCTCCATCTTATCAAGCCACATCATAGGTGTAATTATATCAAATTCATAGTCCATTGCAAGATTTAACGTGGTATTTAAGGATTTAATAAATACATCCCTGCAGTCAGGATAACCTGAATAGTCACTCTGCGATACGCCTGTTATTATATCAGTTACGCCTCTCTGTTTTGCAAATACAGCCACAAATGAAATAAACAGCATATTTCTTCCATCTACAAATGAATTAGGTGTTCCCGTTTCAGGTGCATTCTCATCAACCGGGATATCACTCCTGGTAAGAGAATTTGGTGCCAATTGATTAAGAAGTGTCATATCAAGTATATGATGCTCAACACCGAATTTTTCTGCTATCTCTTTTGCACAGTCAAGTTCTAATGCATGCCTCTGTCCATAATCAAAAGAGACTGCATAAACCTTCTTATATTTCTTAAGTGCCCACAGCAGACATGTGGTACTATCCTGTCCGCCACTGAATACTACAACTGCTTCATCCTTATTTTTCATGAATATGCCCTCCTTGTATAATATGCATTGCCTCCTAACTCCGTTTCGGAGGCACATTGTCTAAACCGTCCTATATAATTCACTTATTCATAAGCAGCAGTTTGTTCTGCAGCTTATAATCTGTTTCAAAACGGCCTCTGAATGTCGATGTAACTGTTTTGCTGCCCGGCTTTTTTATGCCTCTTGCCGTCATACAGCTATGATTTGCCTCTATAAGCACAGCCACATCCTCAGAACCCGTAGCCCGGCTTATAACATATGCTATATCCGCACCTATTCTTTCCTGAAGCTGGAGTCTCTTAGCTACCATATCTGCTATACGGGCAATCTTACTCAAACCAATAACCTTTCCATTCGGTATATATGCAACAGACACCTTCATATCATACATGAGAGCCAGATGATGTTCACAATAGCTGAATACCTCTATATCTTTTACAAATACCATATCGTCTGAATGGATTTCCGTTTCTTCTTTGCCAAACGTCTTGCCAAACATATCGGCAATTTCATCATTTGTATAATTCATTCCCTCAAATACTTCTTCATACATACGAGCCACACGGTCAGGTGTCTCCCGCAATCCCTCTCTGTCAGGGTCATCTCCAAGTGCCACCAGAATACCTCTGATATGCTCTTTTATCGCATCTTTATCTATAGCCATATCTATACTCCTCTCGCATCCGGTTCCCATATAAGCTTATGCATCTGCAATTGAAGTCTTACATCATTCATATTATGCTCTATCATAAAGTCCACTATTTCTTCCGGCTCTATCTGTCCAAATACAGGGCTTAAAAAAACTTTTGTTTTCTCGCATAAAGCATATGTGTATATAATCTCATTAGCTTTTTCAAGGTCTGCAGCAGAACCAACAACAAACTTAACTGCATCATTTTTGTCTATATAATTATAGTTAGATATACACATAGCTGCTTCCATATTACTGCTTCCTAACTTATAATCAAGTGTATAAGAAATATTATCAGTAAGTGCCTTGAACTCTGCTATATCAACACTTCCATTAGTTTCCACTTCAACACTTAATTCCTCATCCAGTGAAAGGCTTAGGAGCAGCTTATCTATATCTTCTACAATCAACGGCTCGCCACCTGTCAGCGTTACATTTTTTATCTCTGTACGTTTAATATAATCATATAATTCCTCAGCCGTGAATTCCTGATAAGGTACGTCAACTGCATTTGCCCATTTTGTATCACAATAGCTACAGTCAAGATTACATCCCGCAAATCTGATAAATACTGCCAGTTCTCCGGCTTTTGCGCCTTCTCCGTTTATACTAACAAATCTTTCTACTACTTTATATTTACTCATTTTTCTCAATCCTCCGTATACGATGCCACGTTATTCGGTGTTTCATATACACTAACAGCGATAATCTTATAGTCCCTTTTCTTCATTCTCTCAAAAAAATATCGGGAAAAATTCTCCGCTGTTGGTCTAAATGGCAGCTCTATAATTCTAAAGCCCTCTTCATTAAGTGCTTCCATTGTTTTTTCTTTAAGTGTCCCCTTCTCTATAATGAGGCTGTGGTCAAATTCCTGTGTTATATCATTCAAATCTTTTTTCAAATCAGAGAAATCAACTACCATGCCTCTGTTCTGACTGTCTGTCGCAAGTTCCTCTCCTCCGGCTTCTACTTCAACCGTCCATCTGTGACCATGTATATTCTTACATTTGCCATTGTAATCTGATAGAAAGTGAGCGCTGTCAAAGTCTGACTTTGTTTTCAATTTATACATTTTTATCTCCTTATTAATCAAATAGGCCTCAGCAATTTTAAATTCCAATATGCAATATTAACAAAAGCAGCCGAAATAAAATACTCCAGCTGCTTTCATACCATATATACGAAAGAAACTGACACAGCAGCTTCTTTGTATGTCCTAGTTTTGTTTATTGACAGGATGGTACTAACGAACTGTCATAAGGGTATTGCTATCCCTAGCTTATTCTGTTTTCTAAATATTGAGGAAACTCTTTACTTCCTTAAGCATATCTTCTTTATCGCATACAGTGTCATGAATAACTGCTGCCGAACGTATATCTTCTATAGTCTGAGGCACCTTAACACCGGAAAGCTTATTGAGCTCATCTACAAGTTCAAAATCAGTCTTGGCATCATAAGCCGGGTCTATAGAATTCATTACACTTCTTGTAAACTTATATGGACTTGCTGTTGACGCAATAACTGTAGGTGTCTTATCACCTGTTTCTTCCACATATTTCTTATATACAGTTGCTGCAACTGCCGTATGAGTATCTATAATGTAATTATCTGACTCGTATATACTCTTAATAGTAGCTGAAGTCTCCGCCTCTGTTGCATATCCGCCCGCAAATTCATCAAGCTTAGACTGCATCTCTTCTGTAATTGTATATACTCCATCCGTTGTAAGCTTTTTCATAAGCTCAGCATTTTTTACTGCATCATTTCCTACAATCTTATATATAAGTCTTTCAAGATTACTTGAAATAAGTATATCCATCGATGGTGATGATGTTAATATAAACTCTCTGTTTCTGTCATATGTTCCTGTTTTAAAGAAATCATAAAGTACCTTATTATCATTTGAAGCACAAATGAATTTGGCTATAGGAAGTCCCATTTCCTTTGCATAGTAAGCCGCAAGAATATTTCCAAAATTACCTGTTGGTACTACTACATTTATTTTATCTCCCGACTTTATCGTTCCATCTGCAACAAGTCTTGTATATGCGTACACATAATAAACCATCTGTGGAACAAGACGTCCAATATTGATTGAATTGGCTGATGAGAACTGATACCCCTTCTCATCCATATATGCTGCAAGTTCAGTATCTGAAAACATCTTCTTGACACCTGTTTGTGCATCATCAAAGTTTCCTGTTATACCAACAACAAATGTATTATCACCCTTTTGTGTAACCATCTGCTTCTCCTGAATAGGACTTACACCATTTTTCGGATAGAATACTATAATCTTTGTTCCAGGTACATCTGCAAATCCTGCAAGTGCCGCCTTACCTGTATCTCCTGATGTAGCTGTAAGAATAACTATTTCATTCTTTACACCATTCTTTTTAGCTGATGTGGTAAGAAGATATGGAAGGATAGAAAGTGCCATATCCTTAAATGCTATCGTAGAACCATGAAACAGCTCCAGATAATATGCACCTGCCTTGTTTACAAGCGGCGCTATCAGGGGAGTATCAAACTTTCTGTCATAAGCGGAATTGATACAGTACTTCAACTCATCTTCGGTAAAATCTGTAAACATCAGCTTCATAACCTCATATGCTACCTGCTGATAATTCATCTTCGCCAGCTCATCTATAGATATATCAAGAGCCGGTATTGTATCAGGAACAAAAAGTCCACCCTCGTTTGCCAGACCTTTTAAAATCGCCTGTGATGCAGTTGCTGTTTCATTTGCATTTCTTGTACTTCTGTATATCAGTTCCATATACTCTCTCTCCTTATATGTATAATTGTTTTTACTGTCAATTGTTACCATGTTATTACAGTAATAAGCAGGCATTAAAAAAGATGCTGCTCATTTGTTGCGCGAACATTATATCACAGCACTATATAAAAAACAAGAAGCCCTTTACATTTAAAAAGGACTTCTTACTCTAAAACTCTATTTTCGTTATTTCATATATACATCATAATAGCCCATTGCAAAGTTAAGTGCTCTGTCATGTGATGAGAAGTATACATCAAGGTGATTACCTGTGATAGCTCCGCCTCTATCCTGAACCACATATGTATGGCCATTGATTACAAGCTCTGTTCCAAATGCAAACTCACTTGGTGCAGCTATTGTAACACCTTCAACAGCAGGTGCGCCTGAAGCTGTTACAGGATTCTCTGTATTACTCCATTGTCCACAGCAGATTTCACATGGACAATATGCTGTTAAAAGATATGTACCAAGGTATGTACCCTGATCACTGTCATATCTTACATCCTCATCCGGAAGACCATCTGTATCTTTCTCAGATGTTGTAGCTTCTGTCTGTTCCTCAGTTGTTGAAGCCTGAGTTACATCCTCATTTGGAAGACCTTCTGTTGTCTTCTCTGTTGTAGGTGCTTCTGTTGGAACAAAAACAAGCTCTGTTGTTGTAACCTCTGCCTCTGTTGTTGCTTCTGTTGTCTCTGCAACTTCTGTTGTTGTAACCTCTGCTTCTGTTGCAGTCTCAGTATTTTCAGCAAGTGCTACTGCTGCAGCTCTCTTCTCAGAACGCTCAACCTTGGAAAGCTTCTCTTCAGCCTTTGCCTCCTGAAGTTCTTCAAATTCTGACTTTGTATTTACATACTCTACAGGATTTTCAGCTACTGAATTTTCTTCTACAGTTGCCACTGACACAAGCTTGCTGTCTGATGCAACCATACCATCATCTGTAGATATTGTTACAAATGTTGCAACTCCAACGGCAACTACTACTGCTGCTATTCCTGCTCTTTTCAAATATTTCTTTAGTTTAGCTGATAACATCTTTGATGAATCCGTAAACTTTTTCATAATATTTTTCTCCTTGATTTCTTTAAGATTTCAAAATTGTTACAAAATCATTAACGAATGATTGTAAGGACATTATAATACCCCACAATAGAAAGGTCAAGCAAACTGGCAATTTTTATTACTATTGCACATATGCAGTAAAATTGCATCATTTTTGCAACGTGTTTTTTCACATATCTAAAGTTTTTTTTTGTTATATATTCACATTTATTGTGATTAACATTTTTGAAACAATTTGTCATGTTGTACATTTTTATGCTCAAATATTTCCATCTGTCCATCTATCTAACAGTTCTTTCATCTCTTCATAGCTTTCTACCTGATTTATCAGATTTCGCAATCTTGCAGAATCCGGAAGCCCGACCGAATACCATGCCACATGTTTTCGCATTTCATGTATACCGGTAAATTCTCCCTTGAATTCTATCATAAGCTCTGCATGACGAAGCATAGTATTCTTTATATCCTGTATATCAGGCCGCGCAGGGATTTTCCCTGTTCTGAAGTATTCCTTAATCTCCCTGAATATCCAAGGATTACCTCTTGCCCCCCTGCCTATCATAAAAGCATCACAATTTGTCTGTTTTTTCATATTAATAACATCCTGCGGTGTAAGTATATCGCCATTTCCTATAACAGGTATATTTACACTGTCTTTTACTTTGGCTATAACCTCCCAGTCAGCATGTCCACTATAATACTGTTTTCTTGTGCGCCCATGTACTGCAACAGCTGACGCACCACATTCTTCAGCTATTCTTGCAATTTCCGGTGCATTTATGTGTTCTTCATCAAACCCGCTTCGTATCTTTATTGTAACAGGAAGCTTCGTTGACTTTACCATACACGAAACTATCTCACCTATCAAAAGAGGATTTTTCATTAAAGCCGAGCCTTCTCCATTATTCACTATTTTAGGTACAGGACATCCCATATTAACATCTATAAATGAAAAACCTCTATCCTCTATCTTTTTTGCCATATCGCCAAGCAGCTTAGGTTCTGAGCCGAATATCTGTACTCCAATAGGCTCCTCATCTTTATGTATAGCAAGAAGCGGAACCGTATTCTTATTGTCATAATACAAGCCCTTGGCACTTATCATCTCAGTATACAATATATCACAGCCTTGTTCTTTGCATAAAAGACGAAATGGCTGGTCACATACACCAGCCATCGGCGCAAGGATTAATTTATTACTAAAATCCATAAATCTCTCCTAACAAATTATTCTAATTTAATACATAATTTCAAAGCATCATTTATCTCTGTTTGTCCATAATGATTCGAAGTCCCTGAAGAGTCAAATCCGGATCATATACATCTATACAGTCTGTATTCTCATATATCATTTTACCAAGGCCACCCGTAGCAACAACTTTCATATCATCAAATCCTGACTCACATCTCATTCTTTTCACTATATATTCAGTCTGTCCTATATATCCAAGGCAGACTCCGGCCTGCATACTTGAGGTAGTATCTTTGCACAGGATAGTATCAGGAACCTTTATCTCTATCTCCGGCAGCTTTGCCGTTCCACTCCACAAAGCATTTGCACTCAGCCTGATACCGGGAGAAGTGACTTTGGCTATAAAGCTTCCTTCACCATTTACCAGATCATATGTAGTTGCCGTTCCAAAATCAATTACTAAAACAGGGCCTCCATAAATATAATACGCTGCTACCGCATCTACAATACGGTCAGCTCCCAACTGCTTTGGATTTGGCAACGCTATATTAATTCCTGTTTTTATTCCCGGCTCTACCAGCAAAGGGCTGATACCAAAATATTTTTTTATACCATTTGTAAGCGAATGCATGATGTTCGGAACTACAGATGCTATAATAACCTCATCAATTACCTCATGTGAAAGCTTCCTCATTCGCAGCAACTCACATAAGAACACCCCGAACTCATCAGATGTTCTTGATACTCCTGTTGTCATTCTAAATGTCTTCTCAAGTTTCTGTCCATTGAATAAACCAATTGTAATATTCGTATTTCCTACATCAATTGCAAAAAGCATAATACACCTCTAATATTCGTCCAGATAAAACACTTTGAAATACATTTCCAGGCTCTGGAACAAATCTCTTTTCTCCTCGCGAAGCTGTTTTATCTTCAAAACACTTCCTATTTCATCATATAATAAATCCTCATCATATGCTTGCGTAACCATATTCAGATTTCCATCTTCATCAAATTCCAGTGTCAGTATACCACCTATCTCCTCAGTAAACAATACGCACATTATCTTCAGTTCTTTTTTGACATCCTCCGGAAGTCCCATAAAGTCCTGATTAAGATAATACTTCTGCTCATATTTCGAACTGGCACATAAAACCACCTTTTCCGAATCCATTATGTCTCCTATCCAATAACATCTGTCATATCATACATACCGGCGCCCTTTCCTTTAAGGAACTTGGCCGCCTCTACTGCGCCCTTTGCAAATACTGATTTGGAATATGCTGTATGCTTAAATTCGATAACCTCATCAATTCCGGCAAATATAACCTCATGCTCACCTACTATCGTGCCACCACGAACAGCAGATATGCCAAGCTCCTTTTTATCTCTCTTACGGCGTACCTGACTTCTGTCATATACATATTCGTACTCATTATTTCGTGCCTCATTTATAGAATCTGCAAGAGCTATAGCAGTACCTGAAGGTGCATCTAATTTCTGATTATGATGTTTCTCGACTATTTCTATATCATAACCTGCAGGTGCAAATACATTTGCAGCATCCTTGAGCAGCTTCAGAAGAGTATTTATTCCAAGCGACATATTTGCTGATTTTAAGACAGCAACTTCAGAACTCGCATCTTTAACTTTTTTTAACTGCTCATCGCTTAAACCTGTTGTGCAAAGTACTACAGGAATTTGTCTTTTCACACTATATTCAAGTAGCTTATCTATGGCTGCGGCAGATGCAAAATCAATTATAACATCAGCCTCTACATTACATTCAAATATGTCTGTAAATACAGGGTATCCATTTTCTCTGTTATCTGCTATATCTATACCAGCAACAATTTCTGCATCAGAATCTTCAGCTACTATACCTGTTATGACCTGACCCATCTTGCCATTGCAGCCATGCATAATTATTCTAACCATTTTATCCTCCATATTTTTCTTATGTATCTCAGCAATCTCTACTTATTGTATTAAAGAACACCATATGCATTCATAACTTTTTGTAGCTTATCGGCATTTTGCGGCTCCATCTCTGTAAGAGGCATTCTTAAAGTTCCGCCACATAATCCCATAAGCTCTACAGCCTTCTTCACCGGAATAGGATTTACCTCACAGAACATAACATCACACAAATCCATTGCAGCCAACTGCAATTCAAGACTTCCCGCAACATCACCGGCAAGATATTTTGCAACCATATCATGTGTATCCTTAGGAATAACATTTGCAGTTACAGAAATAACGCCCTTGCCTCCTAATGAAAGTATTGGTACTACCTGATCATCATTTCCTGAATAAATATCTATGCAGCCATCGGCTAACTTCGCAAGTCTTACAACCTGGCTTATATTTCCCGAAGCTTCTTTTATAGCTACTATATTCTCCACATTCTTTGCAAGATATACCGCTGTCTCCGGCTGTATATTGCATCCGGTTCTTGATGGAACATTATACATAATAATAGGCAGATGTACTGAATTTGCCACAGCTGTATAATGTGCTATAAGACCCTTCTGTGTAGCTTTATTATAATATGGTGTTACCACCAAAAGTCCATCAACGCCATAACTTTCTGCCTCTGTAGACAGATATATAGCTGTCGCTGTACAGTTTGAACCTGTTCCTGCAATAACCGGAATTCTATGATCCGCATATTCTACACATGCCTTTATGCAAGCCAGATGTTCTTCATGAGACAATGTTGAAGCCTCTCCTGTTGTTCCGCAAATAATAATAGCATCAGTATTATTCTCTACATGAAAATCTACAAGTTCCTTCAACTTATCGAAATCTACTTCCCCATTCTCTTTAAATGGTGTTACAAGTGCTACTCCTGAACCTGTGAAAATTGACATATAATTTTCCTCCTTTAATAAATATTGTTTTGACCCCGAGCCTTTTTCAATGAAATTTCTATAAAAGGATAATTCCGAAAGAATTTCCTATAAATTCAAAAAGCAGGTCAGCTAAAGCCAACCTGCACAAAATTCTCATTCCATCAAGTAGCTCTCCATCAATCGATGACAGTCATACAGTTATTAGCTGCACAACCAGGAATATACCCTATGGATAATACATTCCTTCGGCGGTAGTTCCTTTTTATGAATATCATATGCATCCATATGCATCAATCCATATACTGATAAGTACCGCGCCTCTACTATTATATTATTCTAATATCCTCAGATAGTGTAACTATATCACTTAGGAAATAGTATGTCAACACATTTTAATGGCATCGTCAAAATCAAAAATGCCTCATTTTACCAGCCTATTCAAGGCATTCCATCTTGCTGACAGATACCTCATATGCCACCTTACTCACTACCTGGTCGTTACCTATACGTTTCTGGTATTCTCTGCTTTGAATCCTGCCCCATACAGCCACATGCTCACCAACCTTCAGCTTTCCTGCAAATCTGGCATTTCTTCCCCAACAAATACATGGTATGTAGTCGCTCTTGCCATAGGCTCTGTTTACAGCCAGCAGTATATCAGCTATTTCTCTTCCAAGAGGTGTCATTCTGTACACCGGCTCTTTACAGATATATCCATCCAAATAAATCTGATTTGGCTTGTTATCTTCCTCTTCCTCATCCTCAAGCAAAGATATCTCTCTGACAAATACAGAAAGAATAAGACGGTTTTTTGTCTCTTCATGCTTGTTATAGGATCTGAACTGACCTCTTGCAATAATTTTTTCTCCTATATGGGAACCTTCTATATCAAATAACCGGTCTGATACCATAAGCGGAATTACATCATAAGCATCGCTTAATCTGCTCACCACAAGGTCTACCATATAGAATCCCTCGCCAAAAATTTCATGGCTAAAGACAAAGTCTGAAGCTATCTCTCCTGCTACTACTACCTGATTGTTGTTTAATGTTTTTTCAGTCATATTTTCTCCCTCCGTTATAACCTTCGATTGTGTACTATACAACCTATGCACATTTCCATAAAAATATGACGTCTAGTTTCATCTAGTTTTGTCGAGTATATAGCAGGACAACATATTGTTATCTTTTATTCCATTCATCCCTTCAACCGCTGTCTGTAGGCTTCATATGCGAGCAATGTTGCTGACATTCCTGCATTTAAAGATTCTACCTGTCCTTCCATAGGAATCCTAATAAGGCAATCTGCCATTTTCGAAATTTCTTTCGATAAGCCATTACCTTCATTACCTATAAGAAACGCTACAGGCTTATTAAGATTTTCATCATATAATGTAGTGCCATCTAAATGCGCACCACATATAACAACACCATTTTCCTTAAGCACATTAATATCTTCAGCAAGATTTTCTGATATTACAAATGGTACTCTGAATATTGCGCCCATAGTAGAACGCACTACTTTAGGACTATATGGATCGCAGGAACTTCCTCCTATGATTATACCCGTTACCCCTGCAGCCTCACTACTTCTAATTATCGTCCCCATATTCCCGGGGTCCTGTAAAGATTCCAATACAATATATATTGGTGGTGTCGTATCGCAAGGCACAAGCAAATCCTGCATGTTATAATTCATACATTCTACTACCGCCATAAAGCCCTGGGGCGTTTTAGTCTGCGATATACTTTCATATATATAATCTTTTACTACAGTAATTCTTTCATCATCTGCATCAAATCCCTGACTGCAAAGTTTCTCTTTATATTTGTCCCATACCGATTCCGAAAGAACAACCTGTTTTACCCTGTCTATAGGAAGTTCAGAAAACATTCGTACTCCTTCTACCACAAACACTCCCTGTTTCTTACGAAAACTGCTGTCTTTATTCAATTTCTGTAAGTCTTTTATTCTCTGATTTTTATTTGACGTAATTATATCCATAACCTATTTTTTCTTCCTTAATAAAACTTTGTCCAAACCATACTCCATCTTAAGGCGGTCAACTACACCCGAATTTTCATTTACCATAAAGCCACGTCCCATCTTCTTCATCTGCCTCTCCGCAAGAAGCTGAACATATACAGGACATGTCCCCTTATATTCTTCCAGTATGGATATAAAATCATCTTCCGACTGTAGATATTCCTCCATATTGGAAAAACATATCCAAAGCTGATTGTCATTTTCAGGCTGTTCATTCTGCTGCGACTGATAATTGCGTCTGTTTCTGTCTCCTGCAAATGTCTTTCCCTGCTCTATCTCTTCAAACGTCAAAAGCTCTGACATTATCAGCTTTGCTTCTTCCTCTGTGACATTGGCTCTGCCCTTTACAAAAATCTTATTATCATTATAGAGCTGATTTCTCACCTTCTCATAATCCCTTGGGAATATTATAATTTCAGTCTGCCCTACCATATCTTCAAGTGTGACAAATGCCATATTCTGATTATTTTTTGTTAATTTTACTGTAACGGCAGAAATGAGTCCTCCCAGCACACACACCTGTTGGTCTTTGATTTTTATCCTGTTCTCTTCTTCATCAAACATAAAATCTGCCGAAGAAGCATTTGCAACCTTTTCCATAATATCCGTATACTCAAGAAGTGGGTGGCCTGATACATATATGCCAAGAACAGCCTTCTCCATAGCAAGTTTTTCCTGCTTGTCATACTCTTCTACATCCGGATATTTCACCTTGCTCATTTCCTCGAATTCACCGCCAAAGAAATCTGCAAGCGACATCTGTCCGGCAGCAGAATTTTTTCTTTCCTTTGCGACCTCATCAACCAGCATAGGATATACCATCATCATCTGACGTCTGTTTGCTTCAAAATTGTCAAAAGCTCCGCCTAATATAAGAGCCTCTATAGTCTTTTTATTTGTCTCTTTCGGCGACATTCTCATAAGGAAGTCCTTCAAATCTTTAAAATATCCGTTTGTCTCTCTCTCTTCTACTACCTTATCAATAACAGCGGCACCTACACTCTTGAGCCCCGAAAGGCCGTATCTTATAGCTTCTCCTGACACAGAAAATCCGCTTACCCCCTCATTTATATCAGGAGGAAGTATATTTATACCCATCTGACGGCAGTGCTGTATATACATAGCAACCTTTGAACTATTATCCTTTACCGAGGAAATAAGAGCTGCCATGAAGTATGTCGGATAATAACATTTGAGATATGCCGTCTGGTATGCCACTACTGCATATGCCGCTGCATGAGACTTGTTAAATGCATATTTTGCAAAATCTGTCATATCGTCAAATATCTTATTTGCTATGTCTTCAGGAATTCCCCGCGCTATACATCCAGGCACATTTTCTTCTTCATTACCATATACAAAATTCTGTCTTTCTTTCGCCATTACATCAGCTTTTTTCTTAGACATAGCTCTTCGCACAAGGTCACTTCTACCTAACGTATATCCTGCAAGCTTCATAACAATCTGCATAACCTGCTCCTGATATACTATACATCCATATGTCGGCTCCAGTATCTCTCTTAGTTCTTCCGTATCATATTCTATATTCTCAGGATGTTCCTTGCCATTTATATAATTTGGAATAAAATCCATCGGACCCGGTCTATACAAGGATATACCTGCTATAATATCTTCAAGGCTGCCCGGTTTAAGTTCTTTCATGAAGTTCTTCATACCCGAACTTTCAAGCTGGAATATGCCTTCTGTTTTTCCCGAAGCTATAAGCTCAAATACCTTTTTGTCATTATAATCTATATTCTCTATATCTATATCCACACCGGTCTGCTGTTTAACAAACTTCACTGCATCCTGTATAACCGTAAGCGTTCTGAGTCCAAGGAAATCCATCTTCAGAAGTCCCAGACGTTCTATTGTTGTCATAGTAAACTGGGTGATAACGGAGTCATCGCCTCCTTTTGCAAGAGGAACATACTCGTCTATAGGGTCCCGTCCTATAACTACGCCGGCAGCATGCATACCAGTATTTCTTGGAAGTCCTTCCAGTTTAAGTGCCATATTAATAAGCCGCTCTACATCTTCATTTTCAGTATACATATCCTTCAAATCCTTGCTGACCTGAAGTGCCTTATTAATATTCATACCTATTTCCATCGGAATAGTCTTTGCGACAGAATCACATAATGAATATGGCAGATCCATAGCTCTTCCCACATCTCTGATTACATTTCTGGCAGCCATTGTCTGAAATGTTACTATCTGTACAACCTTGTCCTTGCCGTATTTCTCCACAACATAATCTATTACTTCCTGACGTCTTTCATAACAGAAATCCACGTCTATATCCGGCATAGATACTCGCTCCGGATTTAAAAAGCGCTCAAACAGAAGATTATATTTTATCGGGTCTATATCTGTAATCCCAAGGCAATAGGCAACTATACTTCCGGCAGCAGAACCTCGTCCGGGGCCTACTGCTATCCCCTTACTCTTTGCGTATCTGATAAAATCGGATACAATCAGAAAATAGTCCACATATCCCATCTGTTTTATGGTTGATATTTCATAATCCAAACGCTCTTTCAACTGTTCTGTCACAGGACTATACCTTTTCTTTATACCCTCATAGCACAGCTTCTCCAGATATTCTTCCGCAGTAAGCCCTCCCGGCACATCAAACGCAGGTACCTTCTGTTCACCAAATACGATTTCTACATTACAGCGTTCAGCAATCTTATGTGTATTTTCCAAGGCTTCTACAGCATATGGAAAAAGATTATACATCTCCTCCTTGGATTTTAAATAGTACTGTCCTCCATCATACCTCATTCTATCCTCTTCATAGACCTTACGGTTTGTCTGAATACAAAGAAGTATATCATGAGCTTCCCAATCTTCTGCCATAATATAGTGGGAATCATTTGTAACAACCATAGGTATACCGAGTTCTTTAGAAAGGCGCATTATTCCCGCATTTACAGTTGCCTGTTCACTTATGCCATGATCCTGCATTTCAAGAAAATAATTATTTTCTCCAAATATTTCCAGATGACGCAATGCCGCTTCTTTCGCGCCTTCATAATTATCTTTGCGCAAATTAACAGCAACCTCTCCTGCCAGGCAGGCAGATAATGCTATAATCCCCTCATGATATTCACGAAGTACCTCCATATCTATTCTTGGTTTATAGTAAAATCCCTCTGTAAATCCTTTCGATACTATCTTTGAAAGATTTTTATATCCCTGGTTATTTTCTGCCAGCAAAACAAGGTGATAGTATCTGTCCTCACCTCTTGTAAGTTCACGGTCGAATCTTGAACCCGGACTCACATATACCTCACATCCTAATATAGGCTTAATCCCCTCTGCTTTTGCCGCTTCATAAAAATCAATAACGCCATACATGACACCATGGTCTGTTATGGCGAGCGAATCATATCCAAGTTCCTTTGCACGTTTTACAAGTTCCTTTATCTTCGCCGAACCATCCAGCAGACTATATTCCGTATGAACATGAAGATGAGTAAATTCTTTATCATTTATTGCCATAGTCTGTACATTTCCTTTCTACTAAGACCAATCTCTTATCATCTGTTCCCACATATATATTACTTTTTATTATGAAGTATCTCTCGCCTAATATAATCAAATGTATAGTCCTCTCCTTTTTCTGCCAGCATATTAAGCATCCGCTCCAAAAGTTCAGCCGATTCCGCATGAAGGAGTGTCTTAGCTCTTCCTCTTTTGTAATATTCAAGTGGCATAGAATCAGTATAATTGTCCTTATTATAATTACGACTTGCTGCTATTCTATCGCAAAACATTTCTACAACATATTTCTCCGGCATTCTGCATCCTACAAGTCCTTTACCTCTATCCACACTATAATCTATCCAATATTCCAAATGATGCTTATTTCTCCCTTTATGATGAAGCCATGCACTTGTGTACCCCTTATCTTCACGTTCAGCATCATTCGGGCTTCTGTTTCCCTGAAAATACTTTGCCCCTACCGAAAACTCTGTCCATGAATACTTAGACAGATCATGAAGCAGTCCCTGTTTATAGAGTCCCAGTCTAAAGCAATACTTCATCACAAGTCTTTTATGATTATTAATTGTTTTTAAATGCATATACCATTTAGCTGCCATCTGTATTCTTTATATCTCCTCATACATATTTGTCAAAATACGCTTTATAACCTATTCTAAGCATCTTCTTTATAAAGAGAAAAGGCTAAAAACCTTTTATGGTTTGTAGCCTTTTCTGACAGCCGAAAAAGGGACTCGAACCCTCGACCCACGCATTACGAATGCGTTGCTCTACCAACTGAGCTATTTCGGCAATATTTTAGAAGTACCAGATTCCATAAAGTGGTACATTTACTAAACCAGTTTTCACAAACATATCATCAGTAGATATCCTCACTGAGGTTTTATTATCAAATCTCTGCTTGAACACCTTGACACTCTGAGCTTTTGTGTGTGGGCTTGTCTGTACATCTACAGGTATTACCTCACCTTCGCCCTCATAAACAAAATCAACTTTTGCAGTCGCCGATGATATCCAAAAATATAATTCTCCAACATTCTTATTCATATAGAGTTCTGCAAGTGAATACTGTTCTGCTATCACTCCATTCATTAAATCAAGAACATCGTCCATCTCTATATCACTATAATTTATTCCAGCCATAACTCTAAGAAGACCATGGTCAAGATGATATAACTCAAATGACTTTTCATCTTTTTCCCTTTCGAGTGGCATAATTCCCTGTTTTACTCTGTATATACGTCTTACAACACCTGTACTAACAAGAAAGTTAACTGAAGCTTCATACTCGCGTGCTCTTGCCTTCGGGTCTACATATCCATACATAAACTTCTTATTATCTTTAGTGAGTTGTTCAGGAATACTATTCCATATCGCCAGTACCTTAGTCAGATATTTCTTCGGAGTTACTTCAATTAAATAACTTGCAAATCTGTCCAAAATAGACTTAAGCACCGCATCTACACCAGCCAGATTTTCAGTACTGTAATATTCATTTACAGCCTCCGGCATACCACCCGTAATAAAGAACGCTTTAAGCATAGTCCATATACTATCTTTAACCTCATCAGGTATAAACTCTAAACGCTGGTTTTCTATATACTTACATAATTTACGACCTTTACCCGCTTTTAAAAACTCCTCAAAGTTCATCGGCATCAATTCAAAAGCAGCTATGTCATCCCTGCACTCTTCCTCACCCGGAAGTGTTCCAACAAAAGTAGCAATTACACATATCCTGCATTCAGACCTTGTTTTTGCATATTCAGAAATATTTTTCAAAGCCATAGGACATATCTGTATATTATCAAATATCAATAACTTATCAGAAAAATCATACTTATCAAGCGATGTAGTAAGCTTTGCATGAATTTTTTCCGGTTTTCTTTCTTTGGAAATATATGTGGTAAAGTCAGTATATTCTTTTAAATCAATAAGCACATACTCATCAAAAAATCCGGTAGCAAAATCTACTGCAGCCCATGTCTTGCCTACAGACTTGCCTCCCTTTATTAATGCAATTTTATCCTTACCTGTTTCATACCATGTTGCAAGTTCATTCATGATATTTCTAAACATATTCATGCACCTCTAATCGCCACATTATCCCAAGCTTTAATAGAATACCACTTGAAATCTATATTGTAAATATAAAAAAACAAAATTTATTCATAAGAAAACTTTTCATAAAAATAGTTTTTCAAGCCCGGTTCTTCGAAGTCAATGTATTTTATGATATTCTCATATAGAAACTCTTTATAATGCTTCCATTCCTTATTAGTCACATTAATTTTTCTCTCATCATAAAAAATAAGCTCATTAAACTTATTTTTCATAGCTACCTTCGCAAAATATATATCTGTCTCATCAGTTTTTTCTATATCAATACTCATATAACCAAATACCAGGTGAGACTCCTGATGTAAAACTATAATTTCACGTTCAAGTCGTTCTAAACACTTATCTTCAATCATATCACGCAGAAAATATTTCCTGTTTTCAAATAAATATTTTCTGGCTGCCATAACAATAATATCATTTTGTGAATGACCTGTACACTCTGACAAAGTTTCTATATCCTTTGCCATCCTTGAATCAATTCTAAGTGCCTTATTTGTAATTTCTCTTTTATTTAA
>JBJEMQ010000450.1:0-3917 GCA_051879755.1 Coprococcus sp.
ACTATTGATGGAACGAAGCAGGCGGTTGATATACTGGAAGAAAATACATTAAGAGAATGTATGTTACAGAAAGGTGCGTCAGAGGCAGTGGCTTCTGCCGGGATTATGCAGGATACTTCAAAACAGCCATCTCTCATTGATAAGGTAATAGTTCTGTACATACCGGATATTCACGAAAGCCTTGTTGGGATAATAGCCGGAAGGATTAAGGAAAGATATTACAGACCTGTGCTGTTATTTACTGATAGTGAAGACGATAGTGTACTTAAAGGTTCGGGACGTTCCATAAATGGATATAATATGTATGATGAATTGAATAAGGCAAAGGAACTGTTTGTGAAGTTTGGTGGGCATGAGATGGCGGCAGGATTTTCCATAGAAAGAAAAAATCTTGAAAAACTCAGATATACATTAAACAGAAATGTGGATATGGATGAGAAGACCATGACTCCCAAGCTGATGATAGATGTTGCAATGCCGCTTAGCTATAACAGTATTTCACTTACAGAACAGCTGCGTATTATTGAACCATTTGGAAAGGGAAACGAAAAACCGGTATTTGCACAGAGTGGAGTTGCTGTTCGCAGAGCAACTATTATGGGAAAAAATAGAAATGTGCTGCGTCTGACACTTGCACTGGACAATGGTGGAACCATAACAGGAGTGGATTTTGAGCCGGATATGTTCATTTCTCGAATAAAAGAGTGGTTTGGAGAGACTGAATGTGATAGAATACTAAAAGGAATGATAAATAATGTTGTTCTTGATGTAGCGTACTATCCTGATATAAATGAATATGCAGGAAGACGTGAGCTGCAGATAAGAATTATTGAATATAGAAAACATGTTGCCACCGAAACGAAGTGAGGGGCGATACATACTTATACGAGGAGGAGCCGGAATGAGCAGAGTAGAAGATTATATTAAAAGCATTCCTGATTTTCCTGAACAGGGAATTATATTCAGAGATGTAACGGGCGTTGTGGAGA
The DNA here is from genome assembly GCA_051879755.1 of Coprococcus sp. Lineage (GTDB taxonomy): Bacteria > Bacillota > Clostridia > Lachnospirales > Lachnospiraceae > Coprococcus. Next base: position 990 of record JBJEMQ010000450.1, read on the forward strand.
GTCCTGAAGGTTTTAAGCTTGCCATAGATTCTATGGACAGGCTGCTTGATGGTGTTGAATATGATTTGATAGCAGGAACCGAGTCAAGAGGTTTTATATTTGGAGCACCTATTGCATATAAAAATGAAAAAGGTTTTGTTCTTATAAGAAAGAAAGGAAAATTGCCGCGCGAGACGGTTGAGATGTCATATGATCTTGAATATGGAAGTGCTTCCATAGAGATACATAAGGATGCAATTAAGCCCGGAGATAAGGTAGTTCTTGTAGATGACCTTATAGCTACAGGCGGAACTATAGAAGCAGCTGCGAAGCTTGTAGAGAGTCTGGGCGGAGAGGTTGTAAAGATGATATTCCTTATAGAGCTTACAGACCTTAAAGGCAGAGAGAGATTGGCAGAATATGATATTGAATCAGTTGTAAAATATGAAGGCGCATGATAAAGTGACTACATATTGCAGATACATATAGTTTTTCTGCATGTAAGAATTAATGCGTATCTTGCTGCAATTTTTGCGAGCCGGAAATGAAAATGCTGTTAAGGAAATGGTGATGTACATGGAAGAAATGAATGATATAAAAAGAGAAGAAACAGAAAAAAAGACTGTTAAGGAGAAAAGGGAGATAGATTTGTCTACTCCTGCGGATTTTACTCCGCCTGAGGAATTATATAAGGAGCTGATATCCCGTATCCTGACATACCATCCTTCTACGGATATTTCTATGATTGAAAAAGCATATAAGGTTGCTGATAAGGCACATAATGGCCAGTTGAGAAAATCAGGTGAGCCATATATTATGCATCCTCTGAATGTTGCGATTATTCTTGCAGAGCTGGAGCTTGATAAAGAGACGATAGTTGCAGGAATTCTTCATGATGTGGTTGAGGATACTGTTATGACATCTGAGGAAATAGCAGCAGAATTCTCAGAAGAGGTAGCTTTTCTTGTAGAAGGTGTTACAAAACTGACACAGCTTAAGATGACTACCGATAAGATAGAGGTTCAGGCTGAAAATCTCAGAAAGATGTTTCTTTCCATGGCAAAGGATATAAGGGTTATACTTATAAAGCTTGCTGACAGGCTTCATAATCTCCGTACCCTTAAGTACCAGTCACCGGCAAAACAGATTGAAAAGGCAAGAGAGACTATGGATATATATGCTCCTATAGCCCACCGTCTCGGTATCAGCAAGATAAAGGTAGAGCTGGATGACCTGTCCATGAAATATCTGATGCCGGATGTATATGCGGATCTTAAGGCACAGATAGATGAGAAGTTATATGAGCGTGAGGCATATATCAAGCGTGTAGTTGCAGATGTAAAGCGCCATATAGACAATGCAAATATTGAAGCAGAGATAGATGGACGTGTAAAGCATTTCTTCAGTATTTACAAGAAGATGAAGAACCAGAATAAAACACTGGATCAGATATATGATATATTTGCAGTCAGAATAAAGGTGAATACGGTTCGTGATTGTTACTCGGCACTTGGTATCATACATGAGATGTATAAGCCTATACCGGGACGTTTCAAGGATTATATAGCTATGCCTAAGTCCAATATGTACCAGTCACTTCACACTACGCTTATCGGACCGGAGGGGCAGCCGTTTGAGATACAGATAAGAACTTACGAGATGCATAGAACTGCTGAATATGGTATTGCCGCCCACTGGAAGTATAAGGAGAATATAACAGGTACTGTTATGCAGAAGGAAGAGGAGAAGCTGTCATGGCTTCGCCAGATTCTTGAATGGCAGAGGGATACAGATGATAATAAGGAGTTTATGAGCTTTGTAAAAACGGATTTGGATTTATTTGCAGAGCAGGTATACTGCTTTACTCCGGCGGGCGATGTAAAGAATCTCCCAAGTGGTTCGACTCCGATAGATTTTGCATATTCAATACACACTGCTGTTGGAAATAAGATGGTAGGAGCGAGAATAAATGGCAGACAGGTTCCTATAGATACAAAGCTGTCAAATGGTGACAGGGTTGAGATTATTACATCCCAGAATTCTACGGGACCAAGCAGGGACTGGCTCAATATAGTAAAGAGTACCCAGGCAAAGACCAAGATAAATCAATGGTTTAAGCATCAGTTTAAGGATGAGAATATCAGCCGTGGAAGAGAACTGATATTGAATTATTGCAAATCAAAGGGCATAGACTATTCCATGTATGCAAAACCTGAATATATGGAAAAAGTATATAAAAAGTACAATTTTACTGACTGGGATGCAACTATGGCAGCAGTTGGTCATGGTGGTATCAAAGAAGGTCAGGTTGTTAATAAGCTGATAGAGGAATACAATAAGGTTAATGCTGCTGCACCGGATGACAGTCAGATTCTTGAGGAGTATTCTGTGAAGAAGCCGCATAATACATCCAGAGGACAGGGTGGAATTGTTGTTAAAGGAGCAGATGATGTTGCAGTCAGATTTTCAAAGTGCTGTTCACCTGTTCCGGGTGATGAAATAGTAGGATTTATCACCAGAGGACGAGGCATATCCATTCATAGAACAGACTGTGTAAATGTATTGTGCATGAATGAGTCGGACAGAAACAGAATAATAGACGCAGAGTGGCAGGCAGATGCAGTTGCGGCAAACACATATATGACCGAGATAAATATATATGCGGATGACAGAAATGGTATACTTTTTGATATAACAAAAATATTAAGTGAGGCAAATATAAGTGTGAGCAGTATAAACAGCCGTACCAGCAAGCAGGGAAAGAGCATCATGATTGAAACTATGAAGAAGGATTTTGCAGAGCGCTTCAAGAACGAGGACGGAACCAAAATGAATCTTGCGGTTGCCTATACACATGACCGTGCTGCTGCCGAGGAGTTTGCCGAAGAGGTGCGGGCTGCATTCCCAAATAATGAACTTATGATTGACCCATTATCACTTTCTGTTTCC
>JBJEMQ010000451.1:0-3910 GCA_051879755.1 Coprococcus sp.
TGCCTTATTAATATTATATTTATTATGCAAAAAGTTTTGGGTGCAAATATTATAGAAAGGAGAGGTAGTGGTTAAGAGCTTATAGGTTGGCAAAAACTTATATTGTGTTTAGGAGGAGTATTCTGTGAAGAAAAAATTTATAATAAAGAAGATTGCAGCATACGGACTTGCAACAGCTATGGTATTTTCAATGGCGCAGGTGCCGGCAGTAACAAAATGGCAGCCACCGATGGTGAATGTACAGGCATCAACTATGGAAGCGTTGTATACAGGTACAGAAAGTTTAACAACAGATAAACTGATTCTGCCTGAAGAGGATTGGGGTGAAGATAAACCAATTATCCCATATGATGTGAGTATATCAGATATAACATTAACTGAGAACTTTAATATGACAGCAGATATAACAATTGATGCTGATACATATGCTTCTCTGGCTGATGAAGGAGATTACTTAAAATTACAGGGTGTAGTAAAAGTTGGAGAGGACTGGGCGTGGAAGGATAGCCAGGTTATACCATATATTACGCAGGACAGTTTTCAAAAGGATGGAGATGTATATAAAACAAGTATAGAAATACCATTTTCGGATTTTGAACCTGATAATTTAAAGGGTATATATTTTGTAGTTGTAGCTAAAGGATTTGAAGGTAAGATTACATTTTCTGATGTTAAACTGACAGAAGTAGCGAAATCGGGTGTGAAAGAAGAGCAGCTTATTTATTCGAGTACTGCAGCACGCCCGTTAGACGTAGATTTTTCTGAATTGGAAGCAGAGGATTGGTACAATCCTCCGGCAATTACTTATGCCAATGAATTTGATAATGTTGTTCTTGCACAAAATGCAATTATAAAAGGCACTGTTACGGTTGATTCTGACTTATATAATTCACTTGATGCTGATGGCTCATATATTAAACTGCAGTCAGTTGTAAAACTGGGAGCTCTTGATGACTGGACTCAGAGCGGTGACTATCCTGAGTTTTATAAGGATGATTTTACGGAAAATGACGGCAAATATTCGGCTGATTTTACAGCAAAGCTGTCTGATATCAAAGGCGGAGATTTGTATGAAATCATATTCCGTACGGTTGGTGTAGGAGCAAAAGGTACAGTTACAATATCAGATGTGTCCATAAGCAATGTTATTATAAAGGATGATGATTCCCTTCCTGAGAAAGAAGCTACTGTGATAGATGACTTTGAGTCTTATAATAGCGGAGATAATACAGACTGGGAACAGGAAGCCGGATGGCAGTATGACGCAGCTTTTGTACCGGTAGTTGCAGATTTTAACGGAAGCAACCATCTGGAACTCCCGCTTGATTACACAGGCTGTGAGGGATATACATGGAGCGAGGCAAAAATTAAGAAGACATTTGCGGAAGGAATTGATGTATCAGCATATAACAGACTTACGTACAGTCTTATCTACCCGAAGGAATTAGATGGAAGCCTGAAGGCTAAAGTATTTGCAAAAGATGCTGAAAGCGGAACAACGGTTATAGACAAAGAGGGTACAATTGAAACAACCGACCTTGGAAATGGTTATATAAAGGCTGATGTAACAATTAAGTTCAGTCCGAATTCAGCTCCGATTACGGAACTTATTATAGGTACTGTAGGTGTAAGTACATCATTTAAAGGCAGTGTATATATTGATGATATAACTCTGTCACAGTATAGTGCAGCAGCAGATTTTGTTGATATAACAGCTACTCCGGGTGAAGGTTCAGTAGCAGATATAAGCAAGATGCCAACAACAGTTTCACTTGCTGATAGTGAGGCAACTGATACAACAAGAGCATTGTATGCATATCTGAAGGGACTTGATGCAGGCAATCAGGTTCTTTTTGGACACCAGAACGATACATTTAAACATGTTTCAACGGGTGATGGCGTATATTCTGATGTAAAGGATATAACAGGAAGTGTAAGTGGTATTGTAGGTATAGATTCTTTGGCGCTTACAGGTGCAGAGCTGGGACTTGATAATACGGAAGAAGCTGTTGCAAAGAGTATTGAAATCAGCAAGGCCGCAGCATCAGAAGGTGCTATTATCACTCTTTCTACTCATATGCCAAATATGAGTAATTCAAAGATTGTCAAGAATGCAGATGGAACATTTGATTTCTCAGCATGTGATTTCGCTGAATCAAAAGATTTGTCAAATAACTGTGCTGAGGAAGTACTTCCGGGTGGAAAGTACAATGCGCAGTTTACAGCATATCTTGATATAATTGCAGAATATGCAAAAGGTTTAGGAGATATTCCTGTATTGTTCAGACCATTCCATGAAAATGATGGTGGCTGGTTCTGGTGGGGTGCAGCTTCAACAGATAAGCAGACATATATTGCAATGTACCGCTACATGGAGGATTATCTTGAGGCACAGGGTGTACATAACTTTATCTATGTATATTCACCAGGCGGACCTGTAACAAGCGAGGCAAAGTATCTCGACAGATATCCGGGTGATGATTATGTTGATGTAATTGGATTTGATTATTATGATGATTACAACAGCTATCCGGCAGAATATTCAGAGTCATTTATAGAAAATCTTGAGAAAACATGTACCGTTGTAAAGAGTATAGCAGATAAGAAGAATAAGGTAGCTGCTATTTCAGAGACAGGTGCACGTGTTATGAAACAGGATGGTTCAGATAATGAGGGTATTCTTGTAAAGAACAATCCAATTAAGGATCAGAACTGGTACGGTAAGGTAAATGAAGTTGCAAAGAAGACCGGAATGTCATATTTCCTTTTGTGGGCAAACTTTGGTGATACAAACTTCTATGTTCCATATAAGTATAATGAGACAAAAGGACAGGAATTAATAAATGAATTTATTGATTTTTATAATGAAGACTCATCAATATTTGCAAATGGAACTAATTTCTATGGAAATGCTTCCGAGAAAGCTGTAACAGATGATGCTGCTTCAAAGGAGGTCAGCGGATACTTTACAAATGTATTCTCTAAGATGGTAATTAAGGAAGCAATGACTATCGAGGCTGTAGTTAAGAATCTTCCGGAAGGTACAGATGTATCAGTAGTTGTAGCAAATAATGAGGCAAATACTAAAGTTGAACTGCCTGCTACAAAGACAGATAAGGGATATACAGCTACCCTTACAGCGGACAATCTGGCAAAGCTTGGCAAGACAAGTGCAGGAAGTATTACACTTATGGCCGGTGACAAAGAGCTTGTAAGCTGCAATTATATCAGTCTCTCAAAAGATAAAGAGAAGCTGGCAAAGAATGTGCTTGAAGATTTTGAACTTTATTATGGTGATGACGATTTCCTGAACGGAACATATAGTGTGAATTCTGCTGCAGGATGTAATTCAACATTTTCACATGTAGTTAACGAGAAGGCTGCCGGAAAATATTCCGGTTCATTTAACTATACTTTGAAGACAGCTAAGAATGAGGTTTGGACAGGTCTTAAGAAGAATCTTGATAATCAGGATTATAGTGACTATAATGCAGTTTCACTTTGGATTAAACCTGATGGACAGGGTCAGAAGCTTGTTATTCAGCTTGTATCAAATGGTGAAGATTTTGAGGCACATCTTACAGAATTTGCAAAGACTGACAAGGCACAATATGTTACAATACCATTTGATAAGCTGAAAGGTAAAAATGGTGGCACATTTGATGCTTCTAATGTTACAAACTTTGCAGTATGGTGTAATTCTATACCTGGAAATGCAACAGATGTAGAAAGTTCTATATTACTTGATGATGTACAGTGTGTATATTTGAATAGTGATGAGCTGAAACAGGTTGATGGCGCATATAAAACTTCTGATAGCATTTTTGGAAGTACGAAGGGTAAGTCAGAGCAGCCTGTAGACCCTGGAAATGAAGATCCCGCTTGGTACTGTCCTTGACTGGGATCTGCT
>JBJEMQ010000452.1:0-3906 GCA_051879755.1 Coprococcus sp.
CTGTCCGGATGCGTTTTCTTATCCTTTGTCATGTTGTAGTTACGCTGTTTACAATCCTGACATGCCAATGTTATTTTAACGCGCACTTCCATCTACCTCCATTAATTATTTTAAGGCACAAAAAAAAGACCTCTTTCATCGCACGTTTAACAATAACACAACTATATAGTACAAGTCAAGAAATCTTTTTACAAATTATAAGTTTTTCAAACCATACTTATTGTTTCTGAATAATATTTCATCTACTTTGCAGCGCCACCGATGTCTTTTAATGTCTGTATCAGTTCCATATCTGACTCGGTCAGTTTTACATTTGTACAGATAGTATTTCCATCATCAGAGGTTATCTTAAGCTCTAAGATATAGCCCTCTTTTATTCCGCTATGCGCTGCGGCATTTAAAAACATTGGGAATTTTGGATGATTTTCCGCAAACTTCTCCCATGCTTTTTTAATCTTAAATATTGCTACCGGATTTATAGCCATATCATCTTCTCCTTATTTCCTACTTTAGTATAGCACCAATAGCGCCAAACAGACCAAGGCTTGCAAGATACATAATTACACCCGCCATTATAACTCCTGCCATAACCACAAGTGCGCTCTTTTTCCAATCAAGGTTAAGAATACTTGCTGCAAGAGTTCCTGTCCATGCGCCTGTGCCCGGAACAGGTATTCCAACAAATAATAAAAGTGCCAGATAAACTCCTCTTCCTGCTTTCTCTGTAAGTTTCCTGCCGCCCTTCTCACCTTTTTCGAGGCACCATGTAAAGAACTTACCTATAACAGGCTTATCCTTGCCCCATTCAAGAACCTTTCTGGCAAACCAGAATATAAACGGAACGGGAAGCATATTGCCTATAACACATATTATAAATGATGTAAGCATAGGCAGATGGAAACCGACCGCATATATAATTGCCCCCCTGAGTTCTATAAGAGGCACCATCGAAATAAGAAAAATAATAAGATATTTTTTTAACATAACCTACTCCTGTGATTCTTTTTGATAAAACGGTTCTGCTATCTCAGCTACCTTGGCACCAAGTCCATTTCTTGTATTTGTAAGCGCTGTTTTTATTCCAAATGAAAGTGGCTTTATAAGCGGCATCAGTTCACTAAATAAAGCAGCTTCATCACCTTCAGTCTCTACTGCAATAAGATACTGCTCATCACTATCAGGTGTTTCCATCAGCTGAATATATGCACGTTCGACATATGGCTTGCCGGCAAAGAATTTCTTTGCTTCTTCAAGCATATCCACAGGCATATATTTAGGAGTTCTAAGCTTAATCTTCTCATTAGGTGCAATAGTCTGCCTCTTAACATTTCTAATCTTATTCTTCTCCAGTTCTTCCATAAGACCTGCCAGCATAATAATTCCATTACCATGTGGATTTATAGCCAGACCGGATATAGCACCATTTGACTTAAGTACCATAGGAACTAATTCCCTATATGTAATAAGCATTTTGTCAGCACCTTCATAAGAACCTTTATTATATTCATCCACATCTGTAAAAATAGGGAAGAAATTTCTCTTATCCTTACCTGTGATAACGCAAAAATTCACCTTCACCTTTTCGTCCGGCGCAATTTTCCCTTCATTAGCCTTTTGAGGCTTTTTATCAAATATTGCCGGTATCAGATATGTTGATTTTACAACATTTGATAAATATTCCCTCTGCGTATCTGTATTACTGTTTGCTTTAATTGCTGCTATAGCTTTAACAAGTTCATCATTTCGTATCAATCCAGCTACGTCCATAGTTATTCCTCTTCTTTCTTAATATTATTCAAAAATTCTCCATATATGACTTCATCCCGCTTCGCTTTGTCGGAATGTTTTGATAAAATCAGTTCAGGCCGTATATCTACCATCGGCTGACCTATTCTTTGTGTAAATTCTCTTAAAAATTCCTGACCGCCTTTATAACTTGCCACAGGAAGGATAAGTTTTCCTTTTGAAGTTGGTACTACATAACCTCTCGTTACATGATAAAACGGTTTTATATTTTTTGTCTGTTCCTTTATATCCGCCAGCTCATATTCCTTCCATCTAAATGGTATCTTTGAATAATATACCTTCTCATCATCTAACTTTGCTGCAGACCCCACCAATATACGGCAAAATACCCCCAGTAATATTCCAATCATAAATGCTGCCGCAATCAGAATACGTCCTATACCTTTAAATATACTGTCCAACCCAAGTATTGCAACAACTATAAGCAGTACAATCATTGTGCTTACAATGAATACTATAGGTCCTGTTATTGTATATGCCTTATACGTTCCATCCTTTGTTCTTGAACATTTCCCATAATAGCTTATCGGAGACGGCTTCATGCCCAAATCCTTATGACAATATGGACAATATTTTTGATTTGGCGTTCCATTTGCCGGAATAGCCCTATGGCAATTAGGACATCTGAAAAAAATTGTAGTTATCACACCCGAAACCAGCATCAATATTATAAATACAGACCATCCATATACAATATGTCCTGTAAATGCAAATGCAAATATCGCCAAAACTCCTATAATCGGCAGAACCACTGATATTATTTTAGCAATTGAAAGCTTCATAATCTCCTCCTGAGTGTTTTGTTACATATTCGTCCATTTAGCCTATGTCATCTTTTTCACTTAAAATATATTATTCTCTTCCATCCCAGCAATAAGTACACAATTTGCTTTTATCTATACCTACCGAATCCAGCATGTCATCAAGTCTGTTGTACATCAAAGTAGTAAATTTAAGCTGTTTTCTAATCCATTCCACCATTGCTGAATACTTCTCACTATCAGGGTCTGCATATTCTTTAAGCAGTTCCTCTGTAACAGGTCCTTCTTCTAAAGCCTCTATAGCCCTCCTTGCTATAAGCTCCATCTCTGAAGTAGAACGTGAGAAATTCAGATATTTGCATCCAAACAAAAGCGGTGGGCATGCCGGTCTGATATGAACTTCCTTAGCCCCACTTTCATATAGGAACTCTGTTGTTTCCCTAAGTTGTGTGCCACGCACTATGGAATCATCTATAAGAAGCAACTTTCTATCTTTTATAAGGTCATGTACAGGAATAAGCTTCATCTTTGCTATCAGATTTCTCTTATTCTGTATTGTTGGCATAAAAGAACGTGGCCATGTCGGTGTATACTTAATAAATGGTCTTGAAAATGGTATCCCGGATTCATTTGCGTATCCTATAGCATGTGCCGTACCTGAATCAGGAACTCCTGCTACCACATCAGGTTTTACATAATCTCTTTTCGCCATCATTTTTCCACAATTATATCTCATCTGCTCTACACTTACACCTTCATAAGAAGCCGATGGATATCCATAATATACCCACAAAAAGGTACATATCTTCATATTCTTTCCCGGAGCTACAAGTGTTTTCACTCCGTCTGGTGTCATAACAACTATCTCTCCAGGTCCCAGCTCTTTATAATCTGTATATCCAAGATTCAGATATGCATAGCTTTCAAAGCTGGCGCAGTATGCATCCTCTTTCTGACCAATAACAAGCGGAGTTCTTCCCATCAGATCTCTTGCTGCATATACACCTTTAGATGTCAGGAGCAACATAGTTATAGAGCCATCTATAACCTCCTGTGCATACCGTATGCCTTCTATGAAATTATCTTTTTGATTAATAAGCGCTGCTACTATCTCTGTCTGGCTTATGTCACCATTACTCATTTCAAACAGATGAGCCTTACACTCAAGAACCTCTGTCAATAATTCTTCTATATTATTTATCTTGCCTACGGTTGCTATGGCATATGTTCCATGATGTGAACGAAGAAGCAACGGCTGGCCTTCATAATCTGAAATACTTCCTATTCCATAGTATCCCTCCATTGTATTTGCTTCTTTATCAAATTTTGTTCTAAATGG
>JBJEMQ010000453.1:0-3898 GCA_051879755.1 Coprococcus sp.
GGCAAAATTCCTGTAATATATGCCAATGCCAGGAAGGATTTTGATTCTTCTGATTTAAACAAGGAATGAAGAAATTGCAGATATTTATGCACTAAATCTTTATCATTACTGTTTCTGATGACACAATCCCACTCGTCAATGATGATGACGAAGGGAATACGACTCCTGCTATATATTTCCTGAATTAATAAGTATAAATCCTTATCATAATTAAGTGTATCTTCGTATTCTTTTTGGAAATCTTCACATATACGCTCATGAATGGATTCCACCAAATCTTCTTTGTGAAAATCCCAAACAGAGGATATATCAAGATGGATCACATTATACTTATTCATATACTTCTTAAAATCACTACTTTCAGCAATCTTAGTACCCTCAAAGAGCTTAGTGGAATCACATCCAAGGCTGTAATAAGCATCAATCATTCCGGCTGCATGAGATTTACCAAAACGTCTGGCATGGCTTAGCGCGATGCAGTTTTGGGGAGTTCCAATGGATTCATTCAAGTACTTCAGCAATCCCGTTTTATCGATATAAATTTTATAATTTCTATCTTTTGTAAAACTTTCATTACTTGGATTAAAATATACGCCCATACCTCTTACCTCCAAATTTTTATAACTTCCTGCATAGCAAAAAATCCGCTATACAAATAAATTATCATATCAAAATAAACTATCATTAGTATATCGGATTCAGAGTTAATTTACAACAATACGTTATTTAGAAGGGCGTATTAGAGGAGTTTCAACTCACATTTTCACAAGCGACTTATACTTCACTCGTATATTTATGCACTTTCTATTTCACGCACCCGATAAGCTCATTTATGTCTTCTATTCCATTATTCTTCATATAAGCTTCTATTCCGTCAATTATCTCGATAGTAGCATACGGATTGTTGAAATTTGCCGTACCGACAGCAACAGCCGAAGCACCTGCCATAATCATTTCTAATGCCGATTCTGTATCGCGTACACCACCCATGCCTATTATAGGCAGTTTAACAGCATTTGCCACCTGATATACCATTCGGACAGCTATAGGATGAATGGCGGGGCCTGACACACCTGCTGTTTTATTTGCAACTGCAAAGGTTCTTCTATTTATATCTATCTTCATACCTGTAAGTGTATTGATAAGTGATACTGCATCAGCACCTGCTGCCTCTGCCGCCTTCGCCATCTCTGTAATATCTGTTACATTTGGGCTTAGTTTCATGATAACAGGCTGTTTGGCAACTGCTTTAACCTTTTTTGTTATATCAAAAAGTGCCTTTGGATCCTGACCAAATGCAATGCCACCCTCTTTTACATTCGGACATGATACATTTATCTCAAGTAAATCTACATCACAATCACCAAGCTTCTCTACACAATCAACATAGTCCTCTGCAGATTTGCCGCATACATTAACTATTATCTTTGTATCATATCCCTTAAGGAAAGGTATATCCCTTTTTTTAAATGTATCTATTCCCGGATTCTGCAAGCCTATGGCATTCATCATGCCACCATATGTTTCAGCTATACGTGGTGTATCATTTCCGGCCCACGGGATATTCGCAACTCCTTTTGTAGTTACCGCACCCAGTCTGTTAAGGTCGACAAATTCACTATATTCCATACCTGAACCAAATGTTCCTGAGGCAACCGTAATAGGATTCTTAAGTTCTACACCCGCTATATTTACTGACATTTTCATTACAGATCTACCTCCTCTGCATAAAATACAGGTCCATCCTTGCATATTCTCTTATTATGTACCTGCGAATGCTCATCAACGTCTTTCGTCTTACATACACAGGCAAGACATGCACCTACACCACATGCCATTTTTTCTTCCATAGATATCTGACAAGCTATACCATTTTCTTCAGCATATTTCTTTATGCCTCTAAGCATTGGAGTAGGTCCACAAGCATATATAATGTCACCCCGGATACCATATTCGTTTATGGCATCTATAACATTTCCCTTTACTCCATGCATACCATCCTCTGAAGATATATATACATCTCCATAAGACTCAAACTCCTCTTTCAGAAATATCTCATCTCTATAACCAAGTACTATGGACTTCTCACACGAAAGCTCCTTTGCGAGCTCTAACATTGGGGGAATGCCTATACCACCGCCTATAATAACAGCTTTTTTATCCAGCTTATCAAATCCATTTCCAAGCGGGCCTAATATATCTACTGTATCACCTGCACTAAGCCCTGAAAACTCTGTTGTTCCAAAACCAACTACTCTGTATACAAGTCTGAGCGTACCTGCTTCTTTATCTATACTGCACAGACTGATTGGCCTTGGGAGGAGTCTGCTGCCATCATTTGTATATACTGATACAAACTGGCCTGCTACAGCCTGTTCTGCTATTTCTTTTGCTCTAAGCACAAGACTGTATACATCAGTAGCTATACACTCCTGACTTACCACCCGGGCAGTCATCTTTAACTTTCCCATAATATTCCTCCATATGTCTTATTTATTAAGTGCTCCGTTAATATCCTCTATCATATCTATAACTGCCTGTCTTGATGCGTCTGCATAGGCCTCAGGACCGAACTTAGCATACTTCTCCTGCTTATATGCAGCAATAATTCCTCTTGAAGAATTAACGATTGCACCAAGTCCATCTTTATTAAAATAATGTGTAAGGTCTGCTGCCTTTCCGCCCTGTGCCCCATATCCCGGAACAAGTATAAATGCTTTAGGCATAATATTACGAAGTATCTTACCCATCTCAGGATATGTAGCACCAACTACTGCACCTACTGATGAGTAACCTGACTTTCCTATAACGTCAGCTCCCCATTTATCTACCATCTCTCCAACTATCTCATAAATCGGCTTACCATCTGTTACTTTGTCCTGAATCTCTCCCGAAGAAGGATTTGAAGTCTTTACAAGCACAAATATTCCCTTATTTTCCTCTTTACATACATCTACAAAAGGCTTAACACCATCAGTACCCAGATAAGGATTTACTGTTACAAAGTCCTCATCAAAACCTGCAAATGTATTTCTTCCAACTGTTACTTTACCTATATGTCCAACTGCATAAGCTGTTGAGGTTGAGCCAATATCTCCACGCTTGATATCTCCAATTACAACAAGTCCCTTTTCCTTACAATAATCAACCGTCTTCTTAAATACCTTAAGTCCTTCTATACCGAACTGCTCATACATAGCTATCTGCGGCTTTACGGCAGGTATAAGGTCATATGTTGCATCAACTATACCTTTATTATACTGCCATATAGCCTCCGCAGCTCCTTCTAATGTTTCTCCATATTCATCAAATGCCTTCTTTTGAATATGCTCCGGTACATAATTCAACATTGGGTCAAGTCCCACTACTATCGGGGCATTTGTCTTTTTAATATTTTCTACAAGCTTGTCTATCATCTTATTATTACTCCTTATAATTATTTTTTAATTTAATAACATCATGTTTCTTCTACAGTTCATTATATACAACATTTCCACTGCAAATAGTTGCGACCACTTTACCTTTAAGAAGCTTACCTATATAAGGTGAATTTTTAGATTTTGAATGCATATCATCAGCTTCTACTATCCACTCCTTATCAGCATCAAATATAGCTATATCAGCAACAGCATCTTTGGCAATGTAACCTCTTTTGTCATCGATACCTATAACCCTTGCAGGATTATAACTCATCTTCTTTGCCATATCCAGAATAGACATCAGTTCTGTCTCTACAAGAGCCGTATATGTCAAAGCAGCACTTGTCTCCAGACCTGTTATTCCAAATGGAGCATTTCGAAAATCTTTTGCTTTCTCCTCGGCACTATGAGGCGCATGGTCTGTAGATATACAATCCATAGTTCCGTCTGCAAGTCCCTTAATAAGTGCCTTGACGTCC
>JBJEMQ010000454.1:0-3886 GCA_051879755.1 Coprococcus sp.
TGATAGGGGTCTCCAAAACCTTTGGTGGGAGTTCGATTCTCTCATCCCCTGCTAGTGTAGATACATCCGAACTCAATAGTGGGTTCGGATGTTGTTTTTTTAACTTATATCTATGCAATTTTATAGTAAATTAAATTCCGGTTTTTGATTTTTAAAGGTACAGAAATATTTGTATCCTAGTGAAATCAATACATCCCTGGCATATGTTTCAAAATCATAACATAAGTATTTTGGGTCATGTGCATCACTTCCAACAGTTATAATTTCGCCTCCCATATCTTTATACAATTTAAGAATATCTATATGAGGATGGGCATAAGACATATTTTTGTATAAACTTCCGGTATTTATTTCTATGCCCTTACCTTTTTGAATGATTATTTTGAAAATAGCCTCAAATATATCTTTATGGTCATCAAATAAAAATGCTCTTTCTCCTGAAGGACAATATCTTACAGCATAATCAAGATGCCCATAGACGTTGTAACAATCTATGAGAGAAACATTTTGTAGTATTGATTCAAAATATTCACGAAGTGCTTCCTTTTCAGATTTTCCATTATAGTAATCAGGATAATATGGGTCTGCGCCATGTACGAGATGGGAAGAGCCTATTATAAAATCAAATTCGGGATATTGGGCAACATATGTTTTTACTTTGTCAGCAATAATATCCATCAGTCCGAGTTCTACACCTATTCGGATATCTATTTTATCTTTATATTCATTCTGTAAATTTCTTATAGCAGATATCTATAATGGTGTATCTAACTGAAAATCAAGTTCACTATCCTGATAAACTGTAAAATCAATATCATGGTGGTCAGTTATACATATACTTTTTAGATTCAATGCTATAGCTCTTTCAACAATAGAATAGAGATCTGCAACTGAATCTGACGAAAAACAGGAATGAATATGATAATCACAAATTTTCATATATAAATCCTCACTTTCTGTTGATACACACATTATACACTTTATATAATAAAAAATGAATATATATAAATTAAGATGCTTTGCAGAATTATGGTAAATATATGATTATCTGATTAGATAAGCGAAAATGATTGAAATGATGTCATTGTAATTCTATTGTCTTTATACAATAGATGGTTAATATTGTGCAAATTATATAATATGAACACTTGACGAGTGCGAGGGAAGCAATAAATTTAGGAGTTTTAAGTTGGTGTGTACCCATCCGTACTTAATCTAAAAAATGAAAGGTAGATAGTAAATAGAATATCTATAAAATGGATAATTATTATGCTGTTCTCATATATAAATATATGGATGATTTCTTATTGGTTGTAAGGAATATTAACCATAAATATATTGTGGGAGAAGAAATTTTATTATTAAAAAAATGGAAATAGAGAATTTATTATATTATTTAAGATGTCGAAAAAATAGGTTAAAAAAATAAAAAAAATATAAAAATATAATAATTGACAATCATATATGCATAAAGTATACTGAGAATGTGTAAATGATGTTGAAAAATGTCGTTTATACACAAATTATATGAGGAGGAAGAAACATGGAAGCTCAAGGTAAAGGATTCTTAAAGGTATGTGGCATATTAATGATAATATTTGGTTCAATATCTATTGTTGTATCACTTATAGCATTTTCAGGTGTTGCCGTTCTTGCTGCGCTTGGTGCTAGTTCAGCTATGCTCTACATATCATGTATATTCTCACTTGCTTCTTCTGCTGCAGAGCTTGTTGCTGGTATAATCGGCGTTAAGAATTGTGCTGATTCTTCTAAGGCAGGCGTATGTATGACCTGGGGTGTTATTGTTGCAGCATGCTGTATACTCGGACAGATTATCAGCATAGCAGGCGGTGGTAAGTTTAGTGTATTTTCATTAATCTTAGGTCTTGTATTGCCAGTTCTTTTTATAATTGGTGCTGCAAAGAACAAGCAGTAATATATCCAGGATATTTTCAATGCAAATGTATTGAAAATTGTATCATTGATATATTATAAAGGGATTGCCGGTGGCAATCCCTTTATGCATGCATAAAGTATGCCAAAAAGACTGCCAATGGCAGCCTTTTTGGCATTTTGTATTATTTATTAAAAATAATGTGACAAAAATTGTTATATCATGTCAATCTTTTTTTATATTTTGACTTGCATTTTATAAGCAAAGAATGTATGATTGACATGTGTATTTTAACACGATTTATTTGCTGCATTTTATGCAGTAGATTATAAATACTTTTATTATTCAAAACTTAGGAGGAATAAAAAATGGCAGTAAAAGTAGCAATCAATGGATTTGGACGTATTGGACGTCTTGCATTCAGACAGATGTTTGACGCTGAAGGATATGAGGTAGTTGCAATTAACGACTTAACAAAGCCTTCAATGTTAGCTCACTTATTAAAGTATGATTCATCACAGGGTAAGTATCAGTACGCTGATCAGGTTTCAGCAGATGATGAGGCTGGTACAATTACAGTATGTGGTAAGACATTAAAGATTTATGCTGAAGCAGACGCTAAGAACCTTCCATGGGGAGAGCTTGATGTAGATGTTGTTCTTGAGTGTACAGGTTTCTATGTATCAAAGGCTAAGTCACAGGCTCATATTGATGCAGGTGCTAAGAAGGTAGTTATTTCAGCTCCAGCAGGAAATGACCTTCCTACAATCGTATATTCAGTAAATGAGAAGACATTAACAGCTGATGACAAGATTATTTCAGCTGCTTCATGTACAACAAACTGTTTAGCTCCTATGGCTAAGGCTCTTAATGACTATGCTCCAATTCAGTCAGGTATCATGTCAACAATTCATGCTTACACAGGTGATCAGATGGTACTTGATGGACCACACAGAAAGGGCGATTTAAGAAGAGCACGTGCTGCTGCAGTTAATATCGTTCCTAACTCAACAGGTGCTGCTAAGGCTATCGGTCTTGTTATCCCAGAGTTAAATGGTAAGTTAATTGGTTCTGCTCAGAGAGTTCCAGTTCCTACAGGTTCAACAACAATTCTTACAGCTGTAGTTAAGGGTAAGGATGTAACAAAGGAAGGTATCAACGCTGCTATGAAGGCTGCTGCTTCAGAGTCATATGGTTACAATGAGGAGCAGATTGTTTCATCAGATATCGTTGGAATGAGATTTGGTTCATTATTCGATGCTACACAGACAATGGTAGCACCTATCGGTGATGATTTATATGAAGTTCAGGTTGTTTCATGGTATGACAACGAGAACTCATACACAAGCCAGATGGTTAGAACAATTAAGTACTTCGCTGAGTTAGCATAATAGTTAGCCAATAAGTATTTATAAGACCTTAAAAGGGGTCCGGTCTTCATGGACCGGACCCTTTTTTTCTACGGGACAAATGTGTCGTATGATTAATTTCGCTTTAAGTGAAAGGACAAATTATTTAGGAGGAATAAAAAATGTCATTAAATAAAAAGTCAGTAGATGATATTAATGTAAAAGGACTTCGTGTTCTTTGCAGATGTGATTTCAATGTACCATTAAAGGAAGGTAAAATTACAGATGAGAACAGACTCGTAGCTGCACTTCCAACAATTAAGAAATTAATAGCAGATGGTGGAAAGGTTATTCTTTGTTCACATCTTGGAAAGGTTAAGACAGAGGAAGATAAGCTTACTAAGACTCTTGCACCTGTTGCAGTTCGTCTTTCAGAACTTCTTGGACAGGAAGTTAAGTTTGTTGCTGACCCTGAGGTGGTAGGAGCAAATGTAAGAGCTACTGTTGAGGCTATGAAGGATGGAGAGGTTATTCTTCTTGAGAATACACGTTTCAGAGCAGAAGAGACAAAGAATGGTGAGGCATTTTCAAAGGATCTTGCAAGCATCTGTGATGTATTTGTAAATGATGCATTTGGTACAGC
>JBJEMQ010000455.1:0-3884 GCA_051879755.1 Coprococcus sp.
GTACCCGGATATATACCGAATGGCTCATAGTGTATTTCGCCTACAGATACAATATGCGTACCCTTCTCTTCATTGAAATTATTTAAATATGGTAAATGCTGTATATAATTTGCATCAAACTCACCGCTTTCTACTACAAGATTCGGCTGTACATAATCATCAAATACCGTAATCTGAAGGTCATATCCTTTTTCCTTTAAAGCCGGCTTAGCCTTTTCAAGTATTTCTGCATGAGGAGTAGCTGAAGCTGCTATAGTTATTACTTTAAGTTCTCCGTCATCTTTTGATTCATCCTTTGATGCTTCCTCGCTTGTGTCATCTGCAGCTGCAGTTGTCTCGGCAGTAGTTGTCTCACTTGAGGTTTTATCATCAGCAGCTTTTCCACAGCCTGTTAATGCTCCTACTAATAATGCTCCTGTAACTGTAAGTGCCAATAATCTTTTTAAATTCTTTTTCATGATTTTTTCCTTCTTTCATTTTATTTTTTTCTTTTATCTAATTTATTTGCGACCAACATTCCTGTTGATTGAAATATCTGCACTAAAACAATAAGTAATATTACTGTAACAATCATAATGTCTGACTGATAACGATAATATCCATACCGGACTGCTATATCTCCCAGTCCGCCTCCTCCAACAGTTCCCGCCATAGCTGAATAACCAAGTATTGTTCCTGTTGCTATAGTAGCACCTGTTATCAGGGAAGTCCTTGCCTCCAGCAAAAGCACCTTAACTATAATTCTCATGGTGCCGGCCCCCATTGCTCTTGCTGCTTCAATTACACCGGCATCAACCTCTTTTAGCGACGATTCTACCATTCTGGCAATGAAAGGTATGGCGGCTACTACAAGAGGAACAATCGTTGCTGTCGAACCATAACTCTTTCCAAGAATAAGACGCGTAAATGGTATCAGCAGAATAAGCAAAATAAGGAACGGAATACTTCTTACTATATTTGCTATTACATCAAGTATTTTGTACAAAACAGCATTTGGCTTTAACCCATTTTTATCTGATATACAAAGCAGAACTCCCATCGGAAGACCTAATATGTAACCTGCAAGTGTTGCAACAAGTGTCATGTACAGAGTTTCTAATATCCCCATACCAATCATCTTTATTACTTCTTCTGTCCACATATCAACTCTCCTCCTTTATGACATCCGTATATGTTTCTATCTCTATACCCCTGTCTTTAAGCTGCTGCTTCATAGCTTCTGCATGTCTTGAATTCTTCATAAATTCCAATATCATCTCACCTTTTGCAATACCTCCCACATTTTTAGTATCTGCCTTAAGTATATTCACAGGCTCTCCATACTGTAGTATAAGATTTGCGATTACAGGTTCAAAAGCAGAATTTTCAGAATAAACTATTCGTATTCTTTCACCGCCATGAATTTCTTTCTGCATCTGCGTTATTCTATGGTCGGTATCATTTTCTATATCATCACGCAGCAGCTCTCTTGCCACACGAGATGACGGATGATTGAATATATCAATTGTAGTTCCCTGTTCAACTACCTGCCCTTCCTTCATTATAGCTACCCTGTTACATATCTCTCGTACTACCGACATCTGATGCGTTATGATAACAATTGTAATTCCGAATTTTTTGTTAATATCCTTAAGCAGCTTCAATATGGATGATGTTGTCTGCGGGTCAAGAGCACTTGTTGCTTCATCACATAGCAATATCTTCGGGTCAGATGCCAATGCTCTGGCTATAGCTACCCTCTGCTTCTGTCCACCTGATAACTGCGCCGGATATGCCTTTGCCTTATCAGCAATTCCTACTATCTCAAGCAGTTCTATTGCTCTCTTTTTTGCATCCCGTTTTGATTTTCCTTTTATATAAAGCGAGAAACATACATTTTCCAAAACAGATTTCTGCATCAGAAGATTGAAGTGTTGAAATATCATTCCAATCTGTTCCCTTTGCTTTCTAAGCTCCTTTTCTGAAAGTGTACCCAGTTCCAAACCTTGTACAATAACCTTTCCTTCAGTCGGCTTCTCTAGAAAATTCATACATCGAACCAATGTACTTTTACCTGCACCTGACATACCAATTATTCCAAATATATCACCGGCATCTATATTTATATTCACATCTTTTAATGCAGTTAATGTGCCGTCTTTTGTCTGAAACACTTTTGAAACATGTTCAATTGTAATTTCTGCCATTTCATTTACTCACTTTCCTATTTGTTTTTTACCTACAATAAAAAACAGATGCCATATTCTCATGACACCTGTTTGCAAATACTTTATATACTCACTTGGGTAAACAAGGCATATGAGAATAAGCTATATCTATATATACAGCCATACAGCAGCACATCATATTTGTTATATCGTAAACTGTTATATTTCTTCTCATATATTGTCTCCTTCCTTTATTTCCCAGTAATTTTATAGGAATAATATATTTTATGTTGGCTATTATACTTTGCACTTCAACAATTGTCAACATTTTTTTAAATTTTTTCTTTTCATTTTTTCTTTTCCTTTTTTCTTTTCATTCCAATGTTTCATTTTGTTTCGTTCAAATTCCATACAAAATGTTATACATTTCTAAGAGCATCGAAGGTTTCATATATATTGAGTATTCCCCATCCCTTTAATGGTCAGTTAATGTCAATTATAAATGCAAAATTCCATTCCACTTCAATTCTTCTGTCTTTATATACATCAATTTTTTTTATGAATGTATCAACTAATATCTGCGTTAATTCTTCAATATGAAGAAACCTGCAGATTAATTCCATATCTTCCTCCAATGTCAGATATTCGTTCTCTATTGAAGTAATCATGTCCTCAGTTTTATCAGCTTTTTCTGTCAATGAAGATATTTGCTTTGTCAATTCTCCTGACGTTATACGATATTCTTCTCCATCAAGTTCTCCAAAAGCATACTTCTCATAAAGCATGCTTTTCTTTGTATATTCCTGTTCTATTTCTAATCTATATTCATCTTTCTTCTTTTTTAACAAACAAATAACAGCCTGTTGATATAAATGCAGATTCTCTTTCAGCCTTATCGCATTACCGCAAAGCCTAAGTTCATTATTAAACATCAGCAGAATAATTTGCTCCAATAAGTCAGCTCTTATATATGTACAACATTCGGTGATTTGTAATATTGCGTGTTTTTTGCATTCAAATCTTCTATATCTGTTTCTGCCTGTTAATGGCCTGTAAGTTAATGCATATCCACAGCCACCACAATATAATTTTCCTGTAAGCGGATGTTTTTTCCGATTCAATCTATTCGAATGATTTGTATTAAATGCAGCTGCCTTCAAAAACATTTCATCCGTAATCAATGGTTCATGATGAGCATGAATTATTTTCCAATTTTCCTTTGGTACAGGAATACTTTTTCTGCTTCCTACTGATTGTCTTACAGATTTTCCATATGCCATTTCTCCAAGATAAAAGCGATTATTCAATATTCTCCTGACAGCAGTCTCACTCCACATTAAGATTCTGTCATTACTATCTGCCTTATCCGGTTTACGCATCTGCGTTATAGTTGGTATATGCTCATCATGGAGCTGTCCCACAATCTGGGCACTGCTCTTTCCCCTGATGGCAAGAGAAAAGATATAACGCACAATCTTCGCTTCTTCCTCATCCACAACTACACAATTTTTAACTTCACTGCTTTTCTTATATCCAAAAGGAGGCTGTCCAAAAACATATTCTCCATTTGAGCACTTATTCTCAAGAGATGTCTTTACCTTGGCTGATATATCTTTACTGTACAAATCATACAAAAGCGTCTTAAAAGCTGTATCCAGCTCTATAGTATTCCCATGATGGTTCAGACTGTCATAATTATCGTTTATAGCAATAAACCTGACATTCTTCTGCGGAAAA
>JBJEMQ010000456.1:0-3880 GCA_051879755.1 Coprococcus sp.
ATTTGGATCCAAATCCATAAGTAAAGGAGAAATATTTGCTATATTATCATTATCTGTATATTCGATATACAAAAAGAATTCAACACCCTGTATATCTGTATTGTTCCACTCACTTTTCTTATATGCTATACAATCAACTAATCTTGATTTAAACTCTAAATTAAAATCATCATATCGAATTCCCGTCCCCTTACTTTCAGAAAAAAAAGTTTGCATTATAGATAATAGAGACGTTTTTCCGCAGTTGTTTTTTCCGATGATTAAAGAAAGATTTTCCTGCCAATCCATCGATAGATCCTTCAATGCCCTATAATTTCTAACTTTTACTTTTACAATTTTCATCTTCTCACCTTAACTAAAACTATTCCCTTCCGATACACACCAAATTTTCAGTATATATCATAAGGCATACTCTGCCATGCACCTTAATATATTTCTTCCTCTCCACCAAACGTATTCCTGTTTCAATCCTAGACATCTGCCACATATGGTTTCTAAGACTACAATTACCAAATAGCCAACAGAAATCAAGTAAAACTCCCAGCAATAATTGCAGGATGATAGTAAAACTTATGTATATGAAGCGGCAACTTTGCAACTGGACCCTAATTTACAACACCTAACACCCTTATTTTCCCTGGATTTCCATATTAAGTGTAGTCAGAATATTGTCGATGCGTTGTATCAGATCATCATAAGTCATAATGTCTGCAATATGCTTATACTGACGTTTAATTAGCTCAAAATCATTTTTTTGTTGTTGATTAAACTGGTCACTTCGTCCCAAAAGTAGAAGACCCTGAGGATTAACAACTTTGGGAATCACATTAGATGGTAACTTTCCAGCGAGTTGTTTTTGAAGTTCTCTCTCGCCATCTTTTCCCCAAACACCAAGACAGTAAATATACTTTTCAATCTGCTGAATAGCTCCAGCTAAATCACGTACTGGCACATAATTGTTACGGTATGAAGATTGTTTGGTTAAAATTTGAACACTTGGTTTCTTAATTTCAAGAATATCAACATAGCCATTTGCATCAATTAGAAGAAAGTCCGGCCGCTTATCATGACGATCAACACCTTTTATTACAACCTCGCGCACTCCAGATATATATTTGGGATACAGCAGTCGCAATATCCCATGGATCTGTTCTTGCCACATTTCTTCCCTTACAGTATCCGATCTGCTAAGAAGTTCTAACAGTTTCTCTCTAACCCCCCAAAATTGAGAATACTCAATTTGAGCATTCTCTTTAAATATAGACTGTACATTTGGTTCAAGAGAAAAAGAAAGGCTTCTTTCTTGCTTCTCTATAAATTTATCAAATTTTTCCTCATACAGATCTGTATGAGGAAAGAATTCTTTTACAATTGTTGAAATTCGAGCATTTGCATAATAATTCAATTCCGCAGTTTTAGGGAATTTTTTTATTAACAATTCAAAAGTCTCTATGGGAATACAACCATTTGGATAGCTTCCCCCTATGTACACATCACTTTCCACAACACGATCTATTTTGGCAAGGATGGAGATATTACGAAAAGCAACGAAATGACGTTTATCCAACTTGATGCTATTACAAAAATAGAAATCATGATCTATGCCAATCACATCACGATCAATAATGGTATATTCATCGAAAACTCTACCAACACAAAATTGAAGTTCATTCAGCCCAGCATCTTCAAAACGCAAATGAGTTATGTTAACCGTAAACGTTCGAGAAATATGCCATACTTCGCCTTTCTTTAATTTTTCAAGAATAACCTTAATATCAATACTCTCTGGAGTTAGTATCAACAATAGTTGATCTTCAATTCTCTCAAATGCAATACTCACGCTTACTCTCCTTCCAGTAAAAATGTGAATAAAAACTTCAAAAAATATACTCTCCGTTACTTTCACTTATAGAATTAATTGTTTGTTTTTCGTTCTCTTTGTCTCTATTTTCGCTAATCTCAAAACAAATGCCCAAATTCGTATGTCTCTCTAGAGAATGTAGCTCCTCCACAATGAAATCCCAAGACTCTTTATAATTCGGCCCAACTGCAAAATCCGACTCTTTTATGTACTTCAAAAATCCCGGTATATCATTTCGATACTTTTTCGCAAACTGATAAGCATTCTCTTCCTTTTCTTCATCGGTACTATTCAGCTTACCATATAGTGCATGATCCAGATTACAGGACATATAGTAAATTTCATATGATAGTTTCCATATCTGTCCTGTGGATTTCAAGCGATCTATATTCTCTCGCTTTGTTGCATTTCTACTAATAATACCATCTGGATTTGCAGTTCGAATCTCTGTGACACTGTAAACCGGTTTTACTGCTTCTGCATCATCTACAACTGCAGAATCCGGAGCATATGCACCATCCATATCAACGATATGAATGATTTCTTTAAAGTCAGCCTGTTTGTAATGATTCCGTGCCGCATACTGCCTTACACAGTTTCCAACCTTTGAAACGATGTTTGAGGAATTCACTCCTGCCTGTGTAGTAATGTCCCCATGCATTATGTGCACATACACAGAATCCTTATCATATATTTTTGAAAGAAGAACACCGAGTGCTTCATCATCCGATGGTCCTTCTACAATTACAAAGACAATTTTTCTTTTTGCCACTACATCTCACCAGCCTCTCTAAATGCCAGTGCGATTTCATAGTTGTTTGTTGGCTCATAAACAACTTCGTTCTGCTCTCCCAGAACAATATCTCTGTAATAGAAATCTCTCAGGTTATTATTCTCTTTTACATTTACCATTCTCAGATAACGATTCTCTGGGTTGGTAGTAGTAAACGCAATAAATCCTCTGTCCAAAGTCTCTAATGGACGCAAATTATGTGATGTAAAGATTAACTGGCCTTTACCCTTTTCTGAAATAATTCTAAGGATCTCACCTAACAGATATTCAAATACACCAGCATCAAGCTCATCGATCGCCACTGTAATAGACGGCTTATTATATACAACAATCAAAAGTTGTAAGATTGATACGATTTTCTTGATACCTTCTGACTCATAACGCAGAGGAATTTCTTTACTATTCTTCTTGGACATAAGCTGAACACGGCATCCGATATTTCCGTTCTTCAGAACCTGTGGTCCGAAGTTATACATACTGATGGTCAATCCGGGAACAATCTGAGAAAGAACCATGTTCATGTTTGGAATAATTTTCTCAATCAGCTCTGCAGCTTCCTTAGGAATCGTCTCTGCCTCATCAAGCGGCAGCATGATATTTCCAACAGCTCCTGCATTTTCACTTTCGTACTTAAATGCTAATGGAAGGGCATTCATCGTAATCAAACCATTATTCTGAGTATTGATTACAAACAGTTCAAAGTTGCCATACTGTACAAGCATCTCAAGGAGTTCGGTATAAATTGGCTGTTTGCAATTCTCATGGATAACTGTCAAAAGCTCTCTTGAGAAAACAAATGATCTGGATGTTGCAGAAGCCAGACGTTTCGCCACCTCAAGATCCGTTGCAACATCCTTATCTTTACCAACCAACTCCTGATATTTATTTCTAGGAGTAAATACTTCCTTCGAACTGGTATTGATCAGGTTAGCCATTCTACACTTATCTTCTCCACGCACATAGGAACAGCTAAGAATCTCATCAAAAATAACCGCCTTCGTGTTTTCAGATTCAGATACATTCTGAGTATTATCATTCTGCTCTTTTTTTATCTCGAATTCGTACACAACTCCATAGGAGATTCCACTTTCCGGAATATCAACAGAAAAATCAAATCGCAATTTCGCACTGTCTGATTCTACATGAATGTAATCAGCATATTGTGGTGGAACCACCTGTCCGCAAAGGGCATGTTTTAACAACATGATTGCATCAATCAACGCAGT
>JBJEMQ010000457.1:0-3875 GCA_051879755.1 Coprococcus sp.
GTATAGGTAAGTTACTGATATATACATGATGTACATATGATATGAGATAAGGAGATTAAAAGATGGAAATTGAAAGAATAATGAGTGATGCCAGAGATAAAGGATGCTCTGATATACACATTTCTGTGGCAATGCCGTTGATGTATAGGATAAATGGACATCTTGCTGAAGTAATTATTCCTTATTCCGCAGAGGATATAAATAATATGATTCTCGAAATGCTGGATATGGAGCAGCGTGAGCGTATAGAGTCGGGTAAGGATGTGGATTTTGCTATACGAACATCAGATGGCAACAGGCAGCGTGTAAATGTATTCAGACAGAAAGGAAAACTGGCGGCAACGATTAGATTGTTAAACTCTGACATACCACCGCTTGAGAAATTAGGACTTCCTCCCGTGCTAAATACCATGACAGAAAAACCTCGTGGACTTATACTTGTAACTGGTCCTACAGGTTCGGGAAAGTCAACAACGCTTGCTTCAATGATAGATCATATAAATGAGACAAGACCGGAGCATATTATAACTATAGAAGATCCTATTGAGTATACCTATGAGAAGAAAAGAGCGCTTATTCATCAGAGAGAGGTAGGGCGTGATGTAGAAAGCTTTGCTGCTGCATTAAGAAGTGCACTTCGTGAGGATCCTGATATTATTCTGGTTGGAGAGATGCGTGATTTTGAGACTATATCAGCAGCACTTACAGCGGCTGAAACAGGACATCTTGTACTTTCAACACTACATACTACAGGTGCAGCAGAAACTATAGACAGAATAATTGATGCATGTCCGGGAGATATACAGAATCAGATTAGAACACAGCTGGCAAATGTGTTAAGCGGAGTTATAACCCAGTGTCTTATACCTGTAGCATCAGGAAATGGAAGAGTGGCAGCAACAGAGATACTTGTTGCAACAGATGCTGTAGGTAATCTGATAAGAGAGAAGAAATGTCATCAGCTAAGTATGTCAATGCAGTCAGGTGTAGCACAGGGTATGCATACACTTAATGCGGATTTGGTAAGGCTTATGTCGCTGGGACTTATTACTGCAGAATCAGCTGTTAAATATACGAATGATAAAAGAGATCTGGCGCACCTCATGCATATATAATCTGAATGCTATATACTTTTTGTATATTTTGTCGTCAATATACAAAAAAGTATATAGCAAACCAGTGTGCTATTGCGCCAAGCAATACAAAGATATGCCATATAAAATGTGCGCCTTTTTTGTCCATGGCAAATGGTATCATACCAAGGGTATATATTATACCTCCTCCAAGTATCATCCATAATAAAACAGGGTCGTGTCTGAACCAGTCGGGTATAAACATAACAGCACTCCATCCAATGACAAAGTACAGTGTATAATGAACAGGTCTGAATCGTCCGGGACCAAATATGCATATAAGACTTGTTCCTGCGATAATAAGACCCCATTGTATGCAAAATAGAATTATTCCCAGAGTATTTCCCCAATATATAAGATAAAATGGCGCAAATGTGCCGCCAATCAATAAATAAATAGAAACATAATCAAATCTCCGCCATATGCGTTTTACGGTAAGACCTGAAGAATATGAATGATATAAACAACTCATCAGAAACAGAAGTATCAGACTTATTCCATAAAAACATGAGGCCATAATTTTAATTCCGGTATCTGATTTTAATAGCAGCAATATAAAACCTGCTATTGATAAACCTGCACCTATTCCATGTGTAACTGCATTCCCTATTTCCTCAAGAGTAGTAAGCTTTGGAGGCTCGTTTAGTTCTTTGTAATGTTCTTTTTTCTCAGCCCTTGTTTCGTTATGTTTAATGTTCTCTTTATTTGACATATACTAAATCTCCAATAATTTTATAATTAATCAAGTCTATTTAAGAGTATAACACTTTTATGGCATTTTTAGTAATCAGGCAAATAAATTGTGGAATTT
Source organism: Coprococcus sp. (assembly GCA_051879755.1). Taxonomy (GTDB): domain Bacteria; phylum Bacillota; class Clostridia; order Lachnospirales; family Lachnospiraceae; genus Coprococcus. Next base: position 1,945 of record JBJEMQ010000457.1, read on the forward strand.
CTCAGACTGTAGAAAAAATGCAGATGATTTTCTTAAAAGGTGATAGAGGTTTACTGACAGTAAACTTTCTTTTTGTGAAGTATCGCATCAATCCATTGATAATTATTTTGTATAATGAGAAAATGTCATCATGGAGGTGAGGAAAATGTTTGAACTTAATATTTCAAAAAATCTTATTCAGCTTAGGCGTAATAAAAAAATAACACAGGATGAACTTGCTGATTTTATCGGAGTAACAAAAGGTTCCGTTTCGAAGTGGGAAAATGGCCTGAGTATGCCTGATATAATGCTTCTTCCCAAACTGGCAGCTTTTTATGATGTTACTGTTGATGAACTGCTGGGCTATGAGCCACAGCTTAGTAAGGAGCAGATAAGAAAGGTTTATATTGATTTCTGTAGGGATTTTGTAGAAGAACCATTTGATCAGGTTGTAGAACATGTAAGGGAAATGATAAAACGTTATTACTCCTGTTATCCGTTTCTTCTTCAGATGTGTACATTATATATAAATCATATAAATCTTGCCGGGCCTGAGATAAAAAACCAGCTTTTTGAAGAGGCTGCAGAGTTATGCAGGCATATTACAGATAACTGCAGGGATTTGTCGATATGCAGCCAGGCGGTATCTATAAGTGCATTATTAAGCTTACAGCGTAACAGACCTGAAGAGGTTATAGAAATGATGGAACCGATTATAGATAACCTTGGTATAGCAGGACAAAATGAGCTGATACTCATGCAGGCTTACCAGATGTCAGGTCAGATTGATAAGGCAAAGGGCAATTGCCAGTTAGCTATGTATATGCATATGCTGAATCTGATAGCGAGTGCAACAATATATATATCGATGAATATGGATAATCATGAGATTTGCAAGGAAACGATACGCAGAGCTGTCGGTATGGCAGAATTATTTAAACTGGATACACTGCATCCAAATGCCTGCGCTCAGCTATATATTCAGACCGCTATATTTTATACGGTTGCGGGAGAGTATGACAAGGCATTTGATATGCTTGACAAGGTTGCTGATACGCTTAACCTGCTGATTAAAGATACAAGACTTCATGGTGATGAATATTTTGATCATATAGACAGTTGGATTGAGAAGCTTGATTTAGGTGAAGCACCTGTCAGAGATAAGCGTGCTGTCATGCAATCGATACCGCAGATATTAAAAAATCCTGCTTTTGCTTCATTACAATCAGATGAAAGATATAAAAGACTGGAGAAAAAGATGGAGGAGGTGTGTAGAAATGTCTGATATAAAGGAAATGCTTCCGTTTATTATTCCGCTTGTGATTGTGCAGTTTGCGTTGCTTGGATATACAATTCATCATATACTTACTCATAAGACATATAAGCGCGGAAATCGTACATTATGGCTTGTAATTTCTATAGTGGGAATGGAATTTATTGGACCGATACTTTATTTTATATTTGGAAAAGAGGATTGTTGATATGAATATGCTTGAAATATCAAAGGTATCAAAGCATTTTGGTGACAGAAAGGTATTGGATGAGGTAAGCTTTTCTGTACCGGAAAATACAGTATTTGGTTTTGCAGGACTTAACGGCGCGGGTAAGACAACTACCATGAAAATAATCTTGGGGCTGCTTAAGGCTGATAGTGGTGAGATAAGAGTAAATGGTGAGACAGTCAGATGTGATAGAAATACTACAAACAGATATATAGGATATCTGCCTGATGTTCCCGAATTCTATTCTTTTATGACACCCAGAGAATATCTTACATTTTGTGGTGAGATAACAGGTATGGATAAATCAGTTATAAAAAGCAGAACAGAAGAGATGCTTATGCTCTGTGGTCTGGCAGATGAAAGGCATAGAATAAAGGGTTTTTCAAGGGGTATGAAACAGCGTCTTGGAATAGCTCAGGCCTTGCTGCATGAACCGAAGCTTCTTATATG
>JBJEMQ010000458.1:0-17905 GCA_051879755.1 Coprococcus sp.
ATTTTTAAATGATTGCCATTTAAAATTCCAGAATCATTTTCCTTATTATTTTTATCAGTTATACACATGCCTTCCACTCCGTTGCAAATCATTTTATTGTTTTTGTTTTGCCTAAAAATTCTTTAATTTGCTATATTGCAAAAACGGACAGGAAAATTTCCTGTCCTGCTTTATTTTTATATTCTCTTACGCAATGCCTTTGATAATGCATCCAGTTCATCTGAATCCGGTTTCTCCGGTATCCATTTGATATTTACATTATCATTTATGTATCTTGGAATTACATGCATATGAAAATGAAATACCGTCTGTCCTGCTGATTCGCCATTGTTTTGAACTATATTGAGTCCATCCGGATTAAGCTCTGCTTTCTGTGCTTTTGCCACCTCTGTTGCAATAGTAAATATCTTTGAAGCTGTATCCGCGTCCATGCTGTATATATCATCATAGTGCTCTTTTGGTATAACCAAAGCATGACCTTTATTCGCAGGATTTACATCAAGAATAACTCTGCAGATGCTGTCTTCATAAACTGTTGCCGATGGTATCTCACCATTTGCAATCTTGCAAAAAATGCAATCGTCCTTACTCATAAAAGTTTCCTCCTTAATCAATATTCCCTAAAAGGCCAGCTTCGCGTTACATGCTTCGCTTGCACTCGTGTTCATATTATACCCCATAAGAAAAAAATTTACAAGTTTTTCACAGTTTGTTAGCAATATCACTGTACAGCATTTGGCTGTACAGCTTATTTTTCCTGTCTTTTCCCTGTGGGAATTTTTCTCTGGCAGCTATTATATCAGCTCCATTTATATCTGCTATCAGCAATTCATCACTCACACGTTTGGCAAGTTCATTTCCATAACAGTCATATACATGAGAGCTTGGAACATAATTCAAGCCATTGCTCTGTCCAACTCTGTTTACTCCTATTACATATGCCTGGTTTTCTATTGCTCTTGCCTTAAGCAATGCATTCCATTGCTCTACACGTTCCTCCGGCCAGTTTGCTATAACCATAATTGTGTCATATTTCTCTCTGACAGCCGTAAATATCTCAGGGAAACGCAGGTCATAGCATATATATCCGCCTATATGTATATCCTTGACCTTTGCCTGACACAGACTGTCTCCTGCATGATATATCTTATCTTCACCACTATATGAAAATGGATGTATCTTTGCATATTCAAGCACCAGATTATCACCTTTTACGAGTGCCAGCTTATTTTCATATATCTTATCTTTACTGTCATCATATATAGGACTGCCATCTGCCATTGATGCCTCTATATATCCAAATGCTATTGCCATATTATATTTTCTGCTGTTTTTCATAAAAAATGAAATACTCTCAGGAATTTTACCATCCCGATAACTTTCGGCATAGTCTGAAGGAGTCATGGTAAATCCTACCAGGGTCATTTCCGGAAATACAAGCAGTTCCACGCCTTCTGACTGCGCTTTTTCCATAATATCAATGCATCTTCTTTTCGTCTCCTCTTTATTCTCCCAAGCTATATCAAGTTCTGTTATTCCAACCTTCAACATAATTTTTACCTCCTCAACTTCAATGTAGCGCTCCCTCTATTTCAAATATATCATAATTATATTCATCTAAACAATTGTATCTGTAAGAAACTAATATTATTAAGCAATTGTCAACCGTCATTTTTTGTTAAGTTAACATTTTTATTGACAACGCAGATATCTTTATATATAATGTTAACCATGTTTAAGCTTAACAGTTAACATTACATATTTTGGAGGAACAAAAAATGAAAAGAGCATTTTCAACAGTTGAACTTGTAATGATGGCTATGTTTACTGCCTTGCTATGCGTGTCGGCATACATTAGTATTCCAACCCCATTGCCAAATGCAGCACATATCACATTACTTAATTTTGTAATTATTCTTATTGCACTGGTATTTAAGCTGAGAGATTCAGTCATTATAATAGCACTCTGGATGATACTTGGTGCTATAGGTGTTCCCGTATTTATCGGTGGTGGTTCAGGATTTGGATACCTGTTTGGAGTGTTTGGAGGATATACTTTTTCATTTATTATTGCTGCGATTGTAATCGGATTGCTTCATGGAAAACAGTATAACAGATTAAAATACACTTTAATTTCTATTCTTGGCGTAGTTATTATCGATATCATTGGTATGCTTTGGTGGAAATTCAATGGAAATCTTACATGGAAGACAGCTTTTCTATCAGGCTTTGTGGCATTTATTCCACTTGACCTTGTTAAGGCAGTCATTGCAGCACAGATTGTACCACTTTTCAGGAAACTATTGCCTACAGATAAGTAAATTCTATTTCCCAATATAAATGGCAGGAGCTTAACGAATGAGCAACATTCGCAAAGCTCCTGAATTTATATGTGGGAAAGAATGTAAGTTGATATGCTCTGTTATCTCCCGCTACAGCCTGCACAGTACCTAATCCTTTACTATTACCAATCTGTCACCGGGCATAATTTCGTCTGAAGTAAGCTCATTTATCTGTCTTATAGAATCAAGGCTGGAATAATACTGTTTTGCTATGGACCATATACTGTCGCCTTCCTTGACAACATAGCCTACTATACCCGGCATTTTTGCCTTTTCCTCCATATCGATAGGTGCAAGATTTATATTTGTAATCAGATTAACAGATTTTCTTGCAAAGACCGTAATGCTCATATTGATTACAGCCTTTATCTCTACTTCATCACTTCCCAACATATTTGCAGATATCTGGTCAAGTGATGGTGTGATTCGTACTGAATCCTGTTCGCTAAGAGGTGTAGACTCAACCTTATATGAAAATGGTATAACAGTTTCCAACTGCTGCACAGGTTTGCTGTCATCTGCCGATACATACATCACCATTGCTTTGACTGCACCATCTACCGATATTGCATCTTCCAGTAATTTTATATCGTCTACATCAACATTTCCTGAAATATGTACAATCTGCAAAATCTGCGGCTGACTACTTTTCAGCTGCTCTTTATGAGTTATTTTTGTCTTTGCATTATTTCTGATTAGTAAATTCTCATATTGAAACTGTTCTGTTTCTGTTTCAATTTGGGCAGATGGAGAATACATGTCACTTATCACGGTAAGCTCCATGTCTTCGTACACTTTCATATCCATATTCAGATTATATTCCACCTGAATCACTCTGTCTTCACCATCAGCATCCGGTTTCACAGATACATTTCCTTTACCAACCGTTACTGTATCGTCAAGTATCATATCCTCACTCACATCATCACAGGGAACGATTCCTTCAAAATCCTTTACACTATTTACATACTGAATAGGAACCATTTCCTCCTCAGGCTTATATACTGCAAATAATTCCATTTTGCCGCTTATATGTACACCATCATCTACCGCTCTGGTTTCTATTCCGTTAAATGCTACCTGTTCCCATACGAGTCTGCCGATATTGGGCTTTCCAGCCGGAATTTCTATATCTTCACGTACCTTAAAAATATCCTTTACACTGGCAACATTATTTGTAAATGGCAGCTTCTGATTTAAGCATTCGATTCCCGAACCATTCATTATGCCTGTTGCCCCTTCAGCCGACACCTGTTCGCATGCCCACATTTTAAGACCCACAAGCCCACGCACCTCAAACTTTCTGGAATTTATCATGGTAACATATAAATCCTCCAGATTGCAGCCTACATCTACTTTATCTCCCGCCATAATTCCGTCTACATTTACAGATTCTTCAAAAGGAATATCGCCCTCATAATTTTCAAGCTCTACTGTCTCATCGTCACTCTGATACAGCATATTAAATGTGACAATACCTGATATCCTCACCTTATTTTCAAGAGTCTCTATATCCTCCAATAATACATTTCCTATGCTTGTTATTATCTTATCAATATCCGATTTTGCGTCAGACACATTAAAATCATCATCTATGGTAAACTGCGTATACTTAGCTGCTTTCAAATTCGTAGTCGTAATCTTATTTTTTATAAGCTCCATAATTTCCCCCTGATTTTTAACTTGTCTCTATATATTCATAGTTTTCTTATATTTTATATTCCTTTGTCTCTGTAAATATTCCTTTTTTCTTATTGTAAATATATTCACTTGAATATTATCGGCATATCTGTTTTTTGAATTCTTAGAACTGTGTATGGATATGATATACCATCACCTGCTACGGTATCACCGGGTGTTGCTATTTTGCGCAGAATACTTTTTACATATATAGCATTCTGGTCCCGATACATTTTTTCTACTTCTATACCCACATCATCTCTTTCCTGCTTCCCAGCAGCCATAACTATATATGTATATGTATTATTGGAATAAACAAGATTGAAAGCCTCCTGCTTCTTACTGTCTATTATTGACAGCAGTTCGTCAGGAAGCATAGACACATCGCATATATCATACAGCAGGCTGTCTCCATCATCTGATTCTTTAAATATGCTGCACCCCACACATATGACCATTGCTGTAAGAAGCCAGACAAGTATAAGCGTATTTCTTCCATGAACCTTAATCACTGATTTGTTAACTGTTTTCTTATTTTCCATTAAAGCTCCCCCTATTTATTTGCCGCAGAGAACCGGCAAATGCCGGATACATATTCTACAGACTGCATTCGCACCATCGCGCCCACATTTTCTATTATGTATATGCCTGTCCTTTAAAAAAAATGACTGATGTCACAGGTGTTCTGCGTCAAATCATAAAATAGGAGCTGCTATTTATTTTTCCTCATCAAAAGCAAAATTATCTGAATTCTCCGAAGCAGGCAGGATACTATCAGTTACGACTGTCTCCTCTGCCACATTTCCTAAGATAGTATTCTTCTGCCTTACAGTACTTACAAAGCTTATCTTCATCCATCTGTCATAGAAAACCTTGTTCGACAACCATACTATAATTGCCTGTATACCATAAAATACGACCATTATCATTCCTATAACCATAATTATCATAGCAAGCTTCTCTAAAGGAACATCTCTTTTCTTTCCTTCATATGCTGTCAGGAATATGATTCCGGCAGGAATGAGATTATAATATATTATTATGAAAAAATGTCTGATTATTATTCTAAACCTCAATTTGTCAGGGGCTTCCATTTTCATGCTCACAATCCATGAACCTATAGTTCTCCCTTTAAAAATAAGCGGTATAATTAAATAAAGTACTGCAAATAAGACTATATAAGAATATTTGAAGTCTGTTATCACATATATGACATTTGAACCTATTATGAGCACAATCATATCTATTATAAACATAAGAAGTCTTCTAAAGCCCGATATAGTCTGCCCTCTCTCATAAGCCCTCTGGTCTATCCTCTCTCTCGATGGCAACAGCTTCATAGCCAGACCGGCCACCCAGAAGCCTAACACTCCACCTGTTGTATTCTGAATTAAATCGTCAACATCACACATTCTGTATGAGCCCGGATATATAAAATATATACCTGTATATTGCGTAAATTCAAAAAATGCACTGAGTGCTAATGTAAGAAGTACCGTCTTGATAAAGCCACATTTAAAATAATATCTCATATATATTCCAAATGGCATAGTCATAAACACGTTAAATACTACAATATAAAAACATGGCTGTTTCATAGCAGGAATATATGTAGACGGATTATCCACCACAAATACACTTTCCTTGATAAACTTTCTTACAAAATCAAATGCCCTCAGATTTATAAATCTATCCGTTCCCACATCGGCTATATCCGGAAGCGGCAGTATAACAAGAAAATATATTACTAACATATAAAATATAAATGAGTAAATTATTATAGACCTATAAAAGCTGATTGACCCATATTTATGATACTGGGACAATATGTAAGGTACTGTAAATAAAAATGCTGCTATTGGAAATACAAATACTGCCACGCTTATGGCAAATATATAACCCATGATTTTTTCCTCCTAATGGTAAAAATATTCCGGCCCACAACAATCACCATTATAAGGAAAACATATATAATGTGCAAGAAAAAAAACCTCCTATGCATATGCAATAGAAGGTTTAAAAAAATGAAAAAGGAGATGAAAAAAAATCTATCTGAATGTTACTTATTGTTAGTCGAGAGATACGACAATAAACCACTTCTGCAATCCATCGTGTTCTCTCTGTTGATGATTTTATTTTAAGTTAAAAATGTGTTTTTTCTATGTATAAAATTTTAAAAAATTTTGAAAAATCCCCCCGGATTACAGGGAATATTATTTTAGAGAGATTTTTAATTAATAAGTTAAGTAATAACTTCTTATTTTAAAATACTGTTATTGCCATTTTTTACTTTATCTTATATAATTATAATTAAGATTATTTTATGCATATTCAGATGGGGGGGATATATATGTCAGCATGGTTTTTATCTTTTGATGTAGCAGCAATGATTTTTCTGCTACTTATTTTTGTCTGCTATTTTAATGAGAAAAGAATTCCCCTTCGCAGTCACGGCATATTCCTTTATTTGGTTCTGCTGGTTTTTCTTTCTGCAGGAATTGAAATTGCATCTGCATTTATAGCAGAGAATATATCAGATGTAGGATACAATAATTTCTATTTTATCCTTTCGATATATGCCTTTACCATCAATATGATACCCTTGGCATTCTCCTATTATCTGCTCTTAATTGCGCATATAGATATTGAGAAGAAAAAAATATTGCCTGCTATGTACATTTTGTGTGTTTCAATTGACATTATTGTGATTGCCCTCAATCCATTTTTACATTGGGCTTTTACCATTGAAAACGGTACGCCTCGCGTAGGCTATGCATGCATATTTATTCATATAGTTAATATTGCTATGCTGTTTATCTGCATACTGATATTAGTATGCAAAAAAACGCTTTCCCGTTTTATTCGGATTGTGCCACTGGTATTCAATGCCATATGCTGTATTGTTGCCTGTATAATTCAGATATATTATCATTATCCTGTACTAAACTGTGCTCTTGCAGCAGTATTGCTTACATTATTCCATTACCAGCAGAATGCCGGTACAGTAACCGACATTGTAACAGGACTGTTTAACCGAAAGTTCATGGGTGAATACCTCCAGAACAAATATCTGGCAAATAAAGATTTTAATATAATTGTCATTGCCATGGACAATTTCAAGTTTATAAACAAAACATATGGTGTGGAAAGCGGTGATCACCTGTTATATCAGGTAGGTCGTCTTTTAGAAGGTCTTAAGGTAAATAAAACTATTTTCCGTTTTGGCTCAGACCAGTTTTGCTTAGTACTAAACAATAGCAAGGATAACCCTTCAGAGGTTGCTGAACAGATAAAAAATCGTTTTAGTTATCCATGGTATGACCAAAAGCATGTACTTATCATGATGTCTGCATCTATATGTTGCATTGAATGTCCTAAGGATGCTGCAAGCTATAGTGAGCTTATAGAGGTCATTGATTATTCAATGGGCATTGCAAAAAGAACCCGTAAAGGTCTTATCACCTTTGCCAGTGAAATGGAACTTGATAAAATCAAGCAGGATAAGGCTGTTGAACGTGCTGTAAAGCTTGCCATTGATAAAGAACAGTTGATGGTTTATTATCAGCCTATATTCTCTGTAACAAAAAATGACTATAACTCTGCTGAGGCTTTGGTCAGACTTAATGATTCTAAACTTGGCTGGATTTCACCTGAAGACTTTATTCCCATTGCCGAGAAGAACGGACTTATTGTGGAAATGGGTGAGATTATTTTAACTAAAGTATGTCGTTTTATCCGCGACTACAAATTAGAGGAAACTTCCATAGAATATATTGAAGTAAATGTCAGCCCTATCCAGCTTATTCAGCCAAACTTTTCAGACAGGGTAATAGCTATACTTGAAGAGTATAATGTTAAACCGCAGCAGATTAATATAGAGATTACAGAAACGGCAACTGTAAACTCTGCTGCAACTGTTTTAAATAATATACAGCGTCTTGTTGATTATGGCATAACATTTTCTCTTGATGATTATGGCTCAGGAAATGCAAATATTTCATATATCAATAGTATGCCATTTACAATTATTAAGATTGATAAGTTCCTTATATGGGACTCTTTCAAGAATACTACTGCAGGAATTACGTTAGAATATACAATTGGTATGCTAAATGCTCTCAAGCTTCACATAGTAGCTGAGGGTGTAGAGACAGAAGAAATGAAGCAGCAGCTCGCAAAATTTGGATGTCATTATCTACAGGGCTGGTATTATTCAAAAGCAGTACCAGATACTGAATTTATTGCTCTTCTTGGAAAACAATAACGGTGTGGCTCAATATCAAACCACACCGTTATTATTTTATGTCATTTTTATTCTATTTTACCGTAACCTGTACTACACATTTCTTACTTCCGGCTTTTACCGTAATCTTTGCTGTTCCCTTTTTCACTCCTTTAATAACACCCTTACTGTTTACTACTGCAACCTTTCTGTCTGATGATTTAAAGGTAACCTTTGTTTTTCTCGGTGTAATCTGATACTGAAGCTGTGTTGTTTTTCCCTTTTTCACAGTTATTTTACTTTTAACAGTAGTCAGAATAACAGGATTCTTGTCTTCCCATTCACATATAAACGCCATATTAGCTGCATCATTTTTAAAATCATTCCATCGCTTGCCATAACCACTCTTTGTAGTAAAGTAACCCATATACCGCTCGGTACCACTATAATTATGGTTTACTTCTTTTCCAAAATAGCGGTAATCTGTTCTCTCACCTGTTACCCATTTATATTTTCCCATCGTTTTGGCATCATTCATACCAATCCAGCAATCCTGCTGACGTGTTGTCAGACTATATGCGAATCTGTTTTCACCATTTGAGGTAACTGTAACAAGATGTCCTCCCATCTTTTTACAATATTGATATGCTTCTTTCCATGTAAATGAGCCTGATACATAACGATAAGAATGACCATTGTAGGTCTTTTTATTTAATATATTTGACTTTTTAGTCTCATATGCCGTTTTATTTTCCCATTCTATGACATACATATTCTCACGGTCTGTACAGTCATCCCATTCGCCTTTGACTCCCCATCCTGACCAGAACTGAGCATAATGTTCTTTAGAAGGATTTGACGGCTGTTTCTCTCTCCAGTTTGTGTACTTAAACGACTCTCCTGTCACCCATGACCATTTACCATTCTGATAGTCAGCGCCAATCCATATGTTACTTCCGCCTGTAAGACTATATACAAAATCCTGTTCTGCCTGACTTGTAATAGTTACAAGATGTCCACCCTGCAGCTCGCTTTTCAGCTCTGCCTGACCATATTTTGTTTTTGTAGTAACCAGTTGATAATAATGACCGCCGAATTCTTTTGCTTCTTGAGCAGATGTCGTAGCCGCATTTGTCTTAATTCCCGAACCAAGACCTGCTACACTAAGTCCAAGTGCCAAAATAATTGAAAAAATAATCCCATTTTTCTTCATATCACTTCTCCTCACTTTTAATAATTCTCCATAATGTATTGCTGTTAGATACTTATAAACTGTAATACCCACATACATTTATACTTCTTATATATCATACAGTTTTTTCCTGTTCAAATGATATGCGACAAATGGTATTATTTTTGCGATAAATGGTATTATTTTAATCATTATTGATTGGTAAAAGCAATTTTACTGAAACAGTATTATCTACAGCTTTAAACTGCATCTCTCCATCATATTTTGCAACAATTTCTCTTACATTACTCAATCCGAAACCATGCTTTTCTTTATCTGTTTTTGTTGTTACCGGAAGCTCGCGATTCATCTTAACAACCTCCTGTGTGGGATTTGTAATCATAACTGTAAAAAGAACATCACTACTTCCTGTGCGAATTTTTATATATCTTTTACCCATATATTTCTGATTTGCCTCAATCGCATTATCAAGCAGATTAGATAACAGAATACACATATCTACAGGTTCAATTACAGACAATGGTGCAAGACTTCCCTCCACACTAAGCTCAATATCATTCTTCTGCATTTCTTCTGTTTTTGCGGAAATTAATATGTCTGCCATCTCATTTCCTGTCAGAATCTTACTGCAACATCTTCCCTTGCCATCAGATATTCCCTGTTTTCCATAAACCTGACTGAAATATTCCTTTGCCTTTTCATACTCGCCGGCATTGAACATATCCTGCATTACAAGTACATGATTATTGAAATCATGTCTGAACTTCGCTGTATCGCTTTGTTGGTCTTTATAATCCTGAAAATATGTATATTCATCTTTAAACTGCGTCTTATAATTCTCAGACTTCAGCTTATAATACTTTGCCCTTTTTCTATATGCAATTCCATATGCCACAGCACAATTAAGCGCCAGTATAAAAACACACCATGCGAGCGTATATGTTTTCTTTTGAAAATACTTTTCCAGTCCTTCGAATATTCCTTCCAAAAAAGGTTCAAACAAACAGAAAAGGGTAAGAAATATTGCTTCACCTGTCGTAAGCCGTACCTCCAGAAGCTTCTTATCTGCCTTTATAGTTAATATACCCAAAAAGATAAGCAGTGAGGTATCCTGTAAAAAGAACAATGGAGTTATCTCTGCACCTGCAATATCCAACCATACATAACGGTCTAAGCCTGTCATCCTCTCTAACAGGCTGATAATGCCGCTCCATTCCACATAAACAAGTACCGCGGGAATAAGCATCAATGTATTGCGAAATTTTTTATCCTCCGACAGATAAACAGTACATGCAATCAACATCAGCATCATCAGAACAAAATTTGCAGTTTCATTTAGTGGAAATATCAGACCCACTAACACAACATGCAAAATATAAGATGCCGCAGCACTGATAATAATTTGTCTGCTTCCCAGTCTTAATCTGCATCCAAAAAGTAACTTCAAAATAAGCAAAATACATATAAGACTAGTCGATTCAATTAGTGAAAGTACTAATATTTTAATCCATACCATCATTTATATACCCCTCTGAAAGTATTTCAAATACTCTTTCCCTGTATGAATTTACTTTTCGCCTGCTGATTACAAGAGAATCACCATTATCCATTAGAACAAGTCCATTCTTAATGCACTTATGATGCATTATATTCACCAGATATTTACGATGAATACGATAAAATCCGTATGAAAAAAGTAATGTCTCATAGTCCTGAAGACTCCTCCTGACCAGACATTCGCTCTCTTTCGTATGAATTACAACATACTTATCTTCAGCAGAAAAGTAAATGATATTATTAAGCGGCAGAACATACTCTTTATCTGATTCATGTATAACCAGCTTTTTGTTTTTTCCCTCAAGCTTAAAAATTTCATTTATTATATTTCTGATTTTTTCAGTTGTTACGGGCTTTAGCAAATAACGAAATGCCTGTGCCTCATATCCTTTTATAGCATATTCAGAAAAAGCTGTAGTAAAAACCAAATATGCCCCCGGCATTTCTGCTCTAAGCTTCTTGCCGAGGGTAATTCCATCCATATCAGGCATACGTATATCTGCCATCACTATTACAATCTCATCAGACGTACTATTTTCTTTTTTATATTCCGATATTCTCTCAAGCAGTACAATGGGATTTGTATATGTTTCAACAATCAGATTTTGTATGCTTCCTTTTACAGCTTCACGAACCACAGCCGCAAGCTTATCAAGCTGCTCCGCTATATCATCGCATATCATAACACGTATGGTATATATTGAGTTTATTATCTCACAAGCATGCTGCTTCATCGCATCGTAGCTCCTATCTATATATATCGCCCCCTCACTTCGTTTCGGCGGCATGATATATTATTCCTCTGTTTTCTCTTCCCCTGTAATTTCTATTCCAAGTTCAACAAGCTGTGCCTCATCTACAACATCAGGAGCATTTGTCATAAGACAGGACGCATCCTTTACTTTCGGGAAAGCAATTACGTCACGGATTGATTCCTGCTTTGCCATAATCATTACAAGTCTGTCTAAGCCATAAGCAAGTCCTGCATGAGGCGGTACTCCATACTTGAATGCATCAAGAAGGAATCCAAAACGTTCATATGCCTGCTCCTTTGTAAATCCCAGACATTCAAACATCTTCTCCTGTATATCATTCTGGTGAATTCTCACTGAACCACCACCTATTTCATTTCCATTGAGCACTATATCATAAGCCTTTGCACGCACTCTGCCCGGGTCAGTATCAATAAATTCCAAATCCTCCTCCATAGGCATAGTAAACGGATGATGCATGGCAGTATATCTATTCTGTTCATCAGACCACTCAAGAAGTGGGAATTCAGTAATCCACACAAATTCAAATACATCCTTGTCAATTATCCCCATCATCTCTGCAAGATGGCATCTGAGTGCACCAAGTGTATCCCATACAATCTTGTTTTTATCAGCGGCAAAGAGAAGTAAATCTCCGGGCTGTCCATCCAAAGCTTCACATATAGCTTTCATCTCATCTTCTGTCATGAATTTCGCAAATGATGACTTATATGTTCCATCTTCATTTATGGCAATATACGCAAGTCCCTTTGCACCATATGTCTTTGCAAATTCTACAAGTGCATCTATCTTCTTACGAGGCATTGCTCCCTGTCCCTTGGCATTAATACCACGAACTGAACCACCATTTTCCAAAGCTCCGGTAAATACACCAAAACCACAGTCTTTAACCAAATCACTTATATCCTTAAGCTCCATTCCGAAACGAAGATCCGGCTTATCTGAGCCAAAACGATTCATAGCCTCTGCCCATGTCATACGCCTGATAGGAAGTGTAATCTCTATATCAAGAATATCCTTGAAGAGCTTTGCAAGAAGTCTTTCATTTACATCTATAACATCTTCAACATCTACAAATGACAGCTCCATATCCATCTGTGTAAATTCCGGCTGTCTGTCAGCACGAAGATCCTCATCACGGAAGCATCTCGCAATCTGGAAATACCTGTCATATCCTGAACACATAAGCAGCTGCTTAAATATCTGCGGTGACTGTGGAAGTGCATAGAATGTACCCGGATGTACACGACTTGGTACAAGATAATCTCTTGCGCCCTCAGGTGTTGATTTAGTAAGCATCGGAGTCTCTATCTCAAGAAAACCTTCATCAGCCATAAACTGCCTTGCTATGGTTGCAACCTTACTCTTCATCATAAGATTTCTCTGCAGATCAGGACGACGCAAATCCAGATATCTGTACTTGAGCCTCAGTTCCTCTTTTGTCTTGCTGTTTTCCTCTATAGGGAAAGGAGGAGTCTCTGCTTCAGAAAGTATACGGAGTGACTCTGCAACTACCTCGATATCACCTGTAGCGAGGTTCTCATTTACAGCTCCTTCTCTCTTATTAACTGTGCCTTCTATTGCAACTACAAATTCTGAACGAAGCTTTGCTGCCTTCTCAAAACATTCCGTTCCACAGCTTGATTCTTCAAATATAACCTGAAGTATTCCACTTCTGTCACGAAGGTCTGTAAATATAATTCCACCCTTATTTCTACTTTTGGCAACCCAACCCATGACTGTAACCTTCTGTCCAATCAAAGAATTATTTACCTCTGTACATCTGTGACTTCTATGAAGTCCCTGCATTGACTCTGCCATCTTATATTTCCTCCTAAACAACTGCGTTATTCCGCATATATCACATCATATCCCGGCTTTTCGCAGATATGATTCTTACTTTTACAATACATCTGCCAGCTTATCCAGAGCAACCTCTGTCTGCTCGCCTGTCTCCATATTCTTGATACGGCCTGTATTTGTAGCAAGCTCATCATCACCTATTATAATAGTGTTTCTGACATCCAGCTTATTTGCATATTTCATCTGGGCCTTTACGCTTCTGTTCATATAATCTGTTTCAACTATATAACCTGCCATACGGAGGTCATATACCAGCTTATATGCTTTTGCTTTTGCCATATCTCCCATTATACCTACATACAGGTCAATTCTCTTCTTAGGTGCAAGCTCTATATTCTCCTTTTCAAGGAAATAAAGAATACGCTCTATACCCATTCCAAATCCAACCGAAGGCTGTGATTCTTTACCATCTATCTCATAAACAAGATTATCATAACGGCCACCACCACATAAGGTAAAGCCTTCTGAATTTACAAATTCAAATACTGTTTTTGTATAATAATCAAGTCCGCGAACTATTCCGGTATCTATTTCATATGGAATCTCAAGCTCTGTAAGAAGTCTTTGAAGCTCCTTAAAATGAGCATCACACTCCTCACACAGATAATCTATTGTTCTTGGTGCATCCTTAACTACTTCTTTACACCCCGGCTCTTTACAATCTATAACTCTAAGAGGATTTTTTACCATACGTTCCTTGCATGTTGTACACAGCTTATCCTCATGCAGTTTGAGATATGATATCAAAGCGTCATTATAAACCTTCTTACATTTAGGACAGCCTATACTGTTGATATGAAGCTTTGCATCCTTAAGACCAATCTGGTCTATAAGAGTTGATACGAGAGTCATTATCTCCACCTCTGCCATAGGATTTGGTGAACCTACAAATTCTACACCAAACTGGTGGTGCTGACGAAGTCTTCCACTCTCAGGCTTTTCATACCTGAATGCCGGTGTTACATAGAACATCTTGACAGGCTGTGGTTCAGCATAAAGATTATTCTCAACATATGCCCTTATAGCTCCCGCTGTTCCTTCAGGCTTTAATGTTATGCTTCTTCCGCCCTTATCTATAAATGTATACATTTCCTTCTGAACTACATCTGTTGTCTCTCCAACGCCACGTTGAAACAATACTGTATGTTCAAATACAGGTGTAATAATTTCTTTTATATTAAATTTCTCACACAGATTTCTAGCCATCGCCTCTATCTGTGTTCTGGTTCTCATCTTATCGCCAAACCAATCACCAGTACCTCTTGGTGCCTGAGTAATCATAATTTATGTCCTCCTTTTTATACAATCTCCAGTACATCCTCATGTAATATGGAATCTACCTGTGATAATACATCACTTGTATTTATCAT
Organism: Coprococcus sp.; assembly: GCA_051879755.1. GTDB lineage: Bacteria > Bacillota > Clostridia > Lachnospirales > Lachnospiraceae > Coprococcus. The sequence continues at coordinate 15,000 of JBJEMQ010000458.1, forward strand.
CCTTTGAAATACCAGAAATATTTTCATATCAAAATGCCTTACTTCATCAATAACCATGCCAAGTGCCGTATCTGCATCAAATGCCTTCCTGTACGGTCTGTCGCTTATCAGAGCACTAAACACATCACACACTCTGATTATCCTTGCTCCAATGGGAATTTCTTCTCCCCTCATACAAAACGGATAACCTGAGCCATCATAATTCTCATGATGATATAATACCATGTCTGCTATATCTTCATCATAGCCCTGCTTACGCAATATCTCGGCTCCCAGCTTTGCATGAAGTCGAACATACCGCAATTCCTCAATCTTTAAGGTTTCTTCTTTTCTTCCATATATATATGGACTTATCTGCAGCTTTCCTATGTCATGAAGCATTCCGGCTACCGCCACCTTATGTACCATATCATCAGAAAGCGCAAGCTCCCTCGCAATTAATGAGGCAAGACTGCTTACACACATACCATGACGTATTGCATCATTCATATCATGTCTATAATATTCAATTTCTTCATTCATGTCAAAATTTGACGTTTTGTCTTCATCCATTCTTTTACATTACCTCTGATACCGCAAAAGCATTTTTCTTTCTCTCTATCATTTCATCTATGCGTGCTATATAATCATCAACACTTTTACAATTTTCTATCCGCTCTATCCTTGTACCTTCCGTAACGCCCTGCTGCCCTTTTCTTATAATAAGCTTACAAGAACTTCCTGCACCAAGTCCTATAATATCTGTTCTTTCCTCCATAATCAAGATATTATACAGACATTCCAGACCGGCTTTTGAATAACCTACATTTTCCAGATTACCTGCTATGTTTTTCTGTCTGTACAGATAGTATGGATTAAGCCCCATATCTCTCGCATATCTGTCAACAAGACTTAACTGGCTGTCAATATCACACCCCAGTTTATCCCTGTAATCATCCATCTGTATATTCAAATTTGCTGCTCTTTTTATAGCAAGAGAATGAACCGTAAGGCTCTCCGGCTTCAGAATATGAATCTGTTTCAGGGTGTTCTCGCAGCTTTCCACATTTTCTCCCGGCAGTCCTACTATCAGATCCATATTTATATTGTCAAATCCTGCATCTCTCGCCATAGCCATAACATCTGCAGTCTGCTTAGCAGTATGAGCTCTTCCTATGATCTTTAATGTCTCATCATTCATAGTCTGTGGATTAACACTTATTCTGCTTACATTATGTTTCTTCATAACACACAGCTTATCAAATGTTATACTGTCAGGTCTTCCTGCCTCTATGGTAAACTCCCTTACAGCACTCATATCAAAATGTTTTTCTATCATAGTGCACAGCCTGTCTATCTGGTGTGCTTCTATAGACGACGGTGTTCCTCCGCCTATATATATGGATATCAGCTTTTTGTGACGATACGCATAAGCTGCATAATCCATTTCCTTATCCAGCGCATCAAGATATGCATCTGTCTTATCCCTATATAATCCGATAGGGTAGGATGTAAATGAACAGTACAGACAACGGCTTGGACAAAACGGAATTCCGATATACAGACAATATTCCTCTTCTTCTTCAACAGAGTCAATAATTGTCTTCTCTCTATGTGCCACCTCTACGGACAAGGCTGCCTTTTCCCGGGATGTACTATATATTGTCTCATAATCAGCTATTATTTTGCTGTCCGTACAACCATTTATAATAGCTTCCATTGCTATCTTCGTAGGCCTTATGCCTGTCAGCGTACCCCATGGAAGCACCTTTCCCATGCGCTTTGACAAAAGTCTGTATATGGCAAGCTTAAGTGGATTTCTAACAGTGCCCTTGTCACTATAATCACCATCTATGGCGATACTGGCTGTTTCATACTCCAAATCATCAAGCTGTGGCATCAAGTGCTCATCTACAGTTAATCCATTGCAATCATATAATCTTATATCAATATGACTGTTGTCTATATCTGCTTTAAATACGAGTCTTATCTCTTCTTTAAGCTCCGGTTTTTTTTCAAATATCTCTGGTATTACAATTCTGACTCCGGGAAAGAAAGCCTGAAGCATAACCCTGAAATCATTATTGTAATCCTCTACGTTCTGTATTAAACAAATCATATTTCCAAGCCTTTCCTTAGAAGCTGAAGAATGGATTAAATTTCTTTTCTTTTCCTATCCTGGTATGATTATTATGTCCGGGATATACTATGGTTTCCTCAGGTAAGGTTAAAAGCTTTTCTTCAATATTGCTTATCAAAGCATCTGCATCACCTGTAGGGAAATCCGACCTTCCAACACTTGAAGCAAATAGTGTATCACCGGAAAATAATATGCCCGCCTCTTCAAAATAATAGCACATGCCGCCTCTGGTATGTCCCGGTACACTTATGCATTTCATCTCTGTATCAAGTATTTTTATACATGCACCATCTGACAAATAATTATCTGTGGCTGTTTCAAGTGGTGTTCCGAACATAGCTGACAGATTCGCCCCTGAATTCCCTAATATTTCCTTTTCGTCCTCAGATGCATAGGTAGAAACACCTGTAAGAGTCTTCAGTCTCTCCATTCCACCCATATGATCCAGATGTCCATGAGTCAGAAATATACCTACACATTTGAAATTCTCATGATTTAATGTATTAAATATATAATCAGCCTCATCGCCCGGGTCTATTACGACAGCCTCACGAGTTTCCGTATTGCCAACTATATAACTGTTTGTCTGCAGTTCTCCTACAGGATTTGTTATTACGATAATATTTGCCATATATTTCTCCTTCCATCTGATATAATGATTCTTATATATCCGGACCGGATACTAACCTGCGGTTCTTTCTATATCTATTATACTTTCTACATTTCGTATCTTCGCAATAATCGAATTAAGCTGTTCTACTGATTTTATGGCAAATGATATGGTTAT
>JBJEMQ010000459.1:0-3846 GCA_051879755.1 Coprococcus sp.
CCTTCCATAACTGCTACACATGAATTTGTTGTACCTAAATCAATACCTATAATCTTACCCATTGTTTATTCCTCCTGAAAAATTAATTCTTAATAATACTATTTATATTGCTAATGCTTATTGCTATTAGTTTGCTACCTTAACCATACTGAATCTCAATACCTGGTCTTTATACATATACCCCTTCTGCATCTCCTCAAGGATAACATTATCTTCCACATTTTCATCCTCTACATGCATTACCGCATTGTGGTAAGTAGGGTCGAACTGTTCGCCTTCACAATTCATAGGAGTTACTCCTACACTTTCAAGGTATGAAAGGAACTGTTTATAAATGTTTGCCACACCTGCTTCAAATGGTCTGTCTTTATCCTCTTCAGGTATTGCTGCCATAGCTCTGTCCAGATTATCTATAACCGGAAGTAACTTGACTAAAACCTCCTTTGCGCCTATATCATACATTTTTGAAGATTCTTTTTCATTTCTCTGTCTGATATTTTCACATTCAGCCAAAAGTCTTTTATATTTATCTTCCGCATCTGTAACACGCTCTTTAAGCTTTTCATTTTCCTCTCGAAGCGCTTTTCCGCCTCTTCTGTTTTCCTTTGCTACCGGCTGTGGTTTTGCTGCCTCTGCATCCTGTTCAGGAATATTTACTGTATCAGTAACCTCTACTGTGGATTCCTCTGTCTGTTTTACTTCTGCTGTAGCTTCTCCAACAATAGTTTCTTCTGCCTTTTCTTCTGTTTTAACCTTCTTTGTTGAAGATTTCTTCTTGTTATCAGCCATTATCTGTCCCCCTATTCGTTATTACTAAATATCTCATCTAACTCACCGGTCAGGTCTTTCAGCATGGTTACTACTTTTTTATAGTCCATTCGTTTTGGCCCTATAATTCCTATAGTTCCTTTTGCTCCTTCCGGCAGTTTGTAGGTTGCTGTTACAAGTGAACAGTCTTTCAAATCTTCGCTCTGGTTTTCCTGTCCTATGACTATCTGTATATCAGAGTTTTCTTTTTGAATAACTTCTTCTACATATTTTACAAAATCTTCTTTGTCTTCTATATCTTCAAATGTTCCAAGCAGTTTCTCAGCTGAATCCGAATTAGCAAGTTCCGGATATTTTAGCATATTTGATGCACCACTGGTATACACTTTAAGATCATCAGCCTCGTGGATTGCTTCAAGTATTCCCTGAAATATGTTTTCCAGTATATCGGCATATTCACCCGCCTGCTGCTTCATGGTCTGAATAAGCTCTATATTAATATCTTCAAGCGAAGCTCCCTGAAGGAATGTATTCAATAAAATGTTGAATTTTAATATTTCATCATTCTTCAGGTTGTAGACGGTATTAATTAATTTGTTCTTTACTATGTTACCTTCTACCATGATTACTGCCAAAAGTGTATTTTCATCTACCTGTGACAGCTGAATAAACTTCACTGTATTATTATATTGAGGCATAGTAACAAGTGTTGCATAATTTGTATTTGCTGCCAGCACTTTTGCTACCTGCTTGAGCATCTTCTCCATCTTATCAACACGTTCCAACAGATTCTTACGTTCTGTCTCCGTCTCAGTCTTTTCTTCCATAAGACTGTCTACATAAAATCTGTAACCTTTATCTGTAGGAATACGCCCTGCCGATGTATGAGGCTGACATATATATCCCATATCTTCCAAATCCGACATCTCATTTCTTATAGTTGCCGAGCTTAGATTTAAATCAGTATATTTTGATATGGTACGTGAGCCTACCGGTTCGCCAGTCTCAAGATAATTGGAAACAATAGCTTTCAGAATTCTGACTTTTCTTTCGTCAAGTTCCATACGCTCATTCCTTTCTTAGTTGTTAGCACTCAAATATTCCGAGTGCTAACTACTAGAAATAATCTAACACCACTCATGTTTTTTGTCAACATTTAAAGTACATTTTTTTATAAAAAATCTGTGAAATTCTTTTACATTCTTTATTATATATAAGAAATGGAAAAAACAGATATATCCTGTTTTTTTAATCCAATAAGAAATCCGCCAGAATTACATTACTTACATCTATTCCCTTTTTAGTCAGTTTTATTATTCCACCATCATTAATAAGATGTCCACTTTTTATGTATTTATCTATAACAGTTCCATATATATTATATACTGAATGTCCAAAATAGTCGTTAAATTCTGCCACACTGATTCCCTTCATCATTCTAAGTCCCAAAAACATATACTCTTCCATAAGTCTGTCCACATTCAGTGTTTCATCTATAGTCCTGACTTTCATTATGTCAGAAGATGCTGTATAATTCGAAAATGCTTCTATATACTTTTCCATATTCTGAGTATTACTAAATCTTCTGTTTTTCCAAAATGATGATGCTCCGATACCTATTCCAATATATTCCCCAAGAGTCCAATATACTATATTATGTCGGCACTCAAATCCGCTTTTCGCATAGTTGGATATCTCATACCTCTCATATCCGACAAGTGACAGCACTCTTTCTGTTGCCTCATACATCTGCCTTTCAAGTTCTTCATCAGGCAACAGTGCCAGTAATTCAGCATTTTGCGAAATCGGAGTATTTTCTTCGACAATCAGACTGTAGGATGAGATATGCTCCGGGCAGCATTTTAATACCTTTTCCAGAGTATCCAGATATGAATGTACAGTCTGACAAGGAAGCGCAGCCATTACGTCCACGTTTATATTCCTAAAACCGGCTTCTCTGGCAGCATTAAAAGCAGCAAGGAACTGGTCATAGTTATGTATTCGTCCCAACATGGCAAGTTCATCATCATTTGCAGACTGAAGCCCTATACTCATACGATTAATACCACATTCAATATACTCTTTTGCCTTTGCAGGTGTTAAAGTCCCGGGATTTACCTCAATGCTTATCTCCGGATTTTCCACAAAATCAAATGTATTTCTTAAGGTTACCATAATTCGTGTTATATCTCCGGGCATAAGTATAGACGGAGTTCCTCCGCCTATAAATACTGTTGATATAATATACTCCTTTGCTGCCGGACTATAGCTTTTTATTTCTGCGCAAAGTACATCGATATATGCTTTTCTGTGTATACCCATGCCGCAAAGGAATGATTCTCCCGCTTCAAAAGACAAAAAGTCACAATAATTACATTTTTTTATGCAAAATGGTATATGAATATATATACTTAACTCTTTCATGCAACTCTTCCTTATCTTATCTTATCTTAAATGTATATTTATTTCTATCCGGGCGAAGCATTTATTCTTCATCCAGTTTAAGAACAGACATAAATGCTTTCTGAGGAATTTCAACATTTCCTATCTGTCTCATTCTCTTCTTGCCTTCCTTCTGCTTCTCTAACAATTTTCTTTTTCTTGTAATATCACCGCCATAGCATTTAGCAAGGACATCCTTTCTCATAGCCTTTACAGTTTCCCTCGCTATAACCTTATTGCCTATTGCCGCCTGTATAGGAATTTCAAACAGATGTCTTGGTATCTCCTCCTTCAGCTTCTCACACATCTTTCTACCGCGCTCATACGCCGTATCCTGATGCAGAATAAACGAAAGTGCATCTACCTCTTCCTTATTAATAAGTATATCCAGCTTCACAAGATCTGACCTCACATACCCTTTCATCTCGTAATCAAATGAAGCATAACCTCTTGAACGTGATTTCAATGCATCAAAGAAATCATATATAATCTCATTGAGGGGAAGATCATATTTGAGCAATGCCCTTGTCTCCTCCATATATTCCATACTTTTATATACTCCACGTCGTTCCTGGCAAAGCTGCATAATAGCCCCTACATATTCTGTTGTAACCATAATCTCAGCAGATACAAATG
>JBJEMQ010000460.1:0-3845 GCA_051879755.1 Coprococcus sp.
ATGGCTCTGCGTTTTTTTTACTACAGGAGGGAAACGGGGATATGATTGAAATTACTAATTTGGAACGCACCTTTAAGGTGCTCAATCGAAAGGCTGGTTTAAAAGGTACATTTTTGGATTTGTTCTCCAGAGATTACAAGTATGTCAAGGCGGTAAACGATATTTCCATGACGATTAATGATGGAGAAATTGTGGGGTATGTGGGACCGAATGGTGCCGGAAAATCCACCACCATCAAGATGATGACTGGAGTACTGAAACCTACCGGAGGCACTATACGCATCGATGGAAAAGACCCGTATAGCAACAGAAAAGCCCACATGAAGCAGATTGGTGTTGTCTTCGGTCAGCGCTCGCAGCTTTGGTGGTCGCTTCCGGTACAGGAGTCCTTCCGTGTATTAAAGGATATGTATGAGGTTTCGGATGAAGTCTATCAAAAGAATCTGGAGCTGTTTGAAAGTCTGGTAAATATTAAGGAACTGTATGCAAAGCCGGTTCGTCAGATGTCACTGGGGCAACGCATGCTCTGTGAGGTTACAGCCGCCTTTTTGCATGACCCGAAGATTGTGTTTTTGGATGAACCAACTATCGGTCTGGATGTTGCGGTCAAAGACAGTATTCGTATGCTCATAAAGCAGCTGAATGAAAAGAAGGGGACTACGATTGTATTGACTTCTCATGACACAAAGGATATCGAGGCATTGTGTGAGCGGGTTATTATTATTGACAAAGGCACACTTATTTTCGATGACGAGATAGCAAAGTTAAAGGAGATGTTCGGGCGATTTCGTACGATTCGTCTGCAACTCTCTCAGGATAGTATGACATATCAGGAAATTCAGGATTATGTAGTTGACCATTATTCCGAGAAACAGGTTGCAGTGTCTCAGACAGAGGATGGCCAGTGGGTAGATCTTGTTGTCAATGAAGAGCAGATTGACTTCAAAAAAGTGCTGGCAGAAGTTATGAGGGATTTGCAGGTGCAGGATGTGCGCATGGAGGATGTTGGCGTCGAGGAGGTTATCAAGCGAATCTATGAGGGAGGAAAAAATAGGGTATGAAGAAATACATAGGTATTGCAAGAAATGAATTCATGTCCAGTCTTACATACCGGGAGCATTTTGTTACCTCTTTTGTGACAGAACTGCTGTTTTTCATAGTGCTGTATTTCTTATGGAGTGCAATTTATGCGGGAAACGGAGAGAAAATTGCCGGTATGACAATGGAACAGACTTATGTCAGTGTGTCGCTGGCGGTCTGCCTGATGCGTTGCCTGACGGGAGGAATTGACTGGGAAATGCATTTTCAGATGATACAGGGGGATATTGTGGTTCGGATGGTAAAGCCGGTGGATTACATGTATCAGATGCTTTGGATGAAAATTGGAGGAATGATGACGAACCTGATTACATATCTGATTCCGGTATTTGTTGTGGTCATTATATTGTTTCCGAAAGTGATTTATTTTGGAGCGAATATTCCTGTTTTCATCTTGTGTATGTGCATATCTTTTCTGGTAATGTTTACCTTTGAGTTTATTATCGGAATCTTTACATTTTATACGGAATCGGTATGGGGCTTGTCTACAATGAAGGATTTGATAGTCAGCTTTTTTGCAGGTGTGGAAGTGCCGGTTGCGTTCTTTCCCGGCTGGTTGAAGCAGGTTGCTAACGTATTACCATTTAAGTCACTTTACAACGATCCATTACAGATATTGATGGATGGCAGCCTTGGATGGCAATACTATCTGAAGGTGCTGGGATTTCAGATGGGATGGTTGCTGGTGTTTGGACTTTTAGCAAGAGTAATGTATGCAGTGATGCAGAAGAAGATTATTGTAAACGGAGGTTGAGAGAATGAAGAAGGTAAGGTATTATTTGAGAATTTACTTCCGTTTGGCATCCCAGTATTTAAAAGAGCGTATGCAGTTTCGTGCGGATTTTGTCTGTGATATTATCGGTATGTTTATCGTGAATTTTTGCGGTATCGCCACTTTCTGGGTTATATTCCAGAATATAACAGAAGTGGGCGGGTTTAATTTCAATGAAATGCTATTTATGTACGGCTTTTCGCTGATGGCCATGAGTCCACAGCAGTTACTGTTGGACAATGCGTGGGTGCTGAGCGACAGGGTGGTGACAGGAGATTTTATCAAGTACTGTTTTCGTCCGGTTAATGTATTGTTTTACTTTATGAGCGAGCGGGTAGATGTGAAGGGATTTAGTCAGTTTGGGATTGGGCTTGTGCTCCTTGTCATTGCCTGGCACAGGCTTTCCTTGCCGATAACGATACTAAATATGTTTATGTTTGTAGTGTTGTGGATTGGCGCTGTATTCATCTGTATGGCACTGATTATTGTATCTAGTACTTTCGGATTTATGGGTGGAGGTACAAATGCGGCGGTTTTTTTAGCTTCGGATTTGAAAAGCTATGGAAGATATCCACTGACCATTTTTAATAAGCTATTGAAATTTTTATTTACATTTATACTTCCAATCGGATTTATTGCCTATTATCCGGCAGGATTTTTTTTCGGAAAGCAGCAAGGAGTCACTGCAATCCTGACATATTTGTCACCGGTAATCGGTGTGTGTTTCTTTTTGGTATCCTGCAAAATATGGGAATATTTCGCTGAGAGATATGCGGGAACTGGCTCATGAGAGAATATTTAAATATAGAAGATATAAAGAAATTGGCAAAATTGTATGATAAGAGAAGCATTTATTTGCCCTAATGGAAAAATGTTTGACAAGTATACTTACATTGAAAAATATTGAAAAATTATTATAGTAGAAAATACAAAAAAAACTAAAAACTCGTTGACATGACTTTTTAAGTATACTATAATTGTCGAGTATGCGATGTTTATAAATATGTGATGAACCAATGCCCCGGTAAGACACATATCTTTAAATACTATATAATTTAAAATATTTTAGGAGGTACCACGATGAAGAGCTTTATGGCAAGCCCATCAACAATAGAGAGAAAGTGGTATGTAGTTGATGCTACAGGACATACTTTAGGACGTTTATCGTCAGAAATAGCTAGTATATTAAGAGGTAAGAATAAACCAACATTTACACCACACATTGATACAGGTGATTATGTAATAGTAGTAAACGCTGATAAGATTAAGGTTACCGGTAAGAAGATGGATCAGAAGATATACTACAACCATTCAGATTATGTTGGTGGAATGAAAGAAACAACATTGAAGGAAAAAATGGCTAAGAAGCCAGAGGATGTAATCCGTTTAGCAGTTAAGGGTATGCTTCCAAAAGGACCACTTGGAAGAAGCATGATTAAGAAGCTTTATGTATATGCAGGTCCTGACCACAAACAGCAGGCTCAGCAGCCAGAAGTTTTAGAGATTAAGTACTAAGAAGGAGGATAATAATAAATGGCTAAAACAACAAAGTTCTATGGAACAGGAAGAAGAAAAAGCAGTATCGCCAGAGTTTATATCACTCCAGGTACTGGTAAAATTGTAATTAACAAGAAAGATATGGAAGATTACTTCGGTCTTGATACATTAAAAGTTATAGTTAAGCAGCCGCTTGTTGCTACAGGCACAGAAGGCAAGTTTGACGTAAAGGTTAATGTAAAGGGTGGCGGATTTACAGGTCAGGCTGGTGCCATCAGACATGGTATTTCAAGAGCATTGCTTGAGGTTGACTCAGAGCAGTACAGACCAATTCTTAAGAAGGCCGGATATCTTACAAGAGATCCAAGAATGAAAGAGAGAAAGAAGTACGGTCTCAAAGCAGCAAGACGTGCTCCACAGTTCTCAAAGAGATAATCTTTCGGAAACGAAGATATCAAGAAAAGCCCATTTTACAAGG
>JBJEMQ010000461.1:0-3822 GCA_051879755.1 Coprococcus sp.
GGAGTTCATAGATCACAATGGCTGTTTTCCCTGCTCTCCATGAAAATTCCATCTCAGTTTTAATCTGTCCAGCTTCATCACGTTTGCAGTAATTCATGACAGCCAGTGCATCACAGCCAGACACAGTCAGCTTCCAAAGTTCATCCTCATGTCCCTTCTGATCATAAAAATAAGGAATACACGCAATATAGACCAGCTCATTATCTACAGCTTTTTTGTATGCATGTTCCATTGCTGAAACATATAAATCCATTACTATATCCTCTTTACTTTCCCATAAATCGAGTAGATATGGTTCTGTATCCATAAGAATTCCAGACAAATGTGCTTTACCTGAAATTCTTTTATTCAACTTGGATGCCCTTTCCACCTCATTACACATTTTTTCCCCATTCGCTTCAAGTGCCCATTCAGGTTCTCCTGTCAGATAATATATTGAAACATTATATGCAGATGCCAGATTAAAAAATGCATCCAAAGTTTCATCAGAAATATCATAAGGGAATCGCTGATACAGCACCGTGAATCCCTGCTCATGCATAAGTTCAAACATCTGCTTTGCGTTCTCTTTCTCCAATGTTGTTCCAGACCACGAAAAAAGTCCCGGACCTGATTGTAAACACTTATTGCAATTATCTTCCAAATTCTCTGACAGTATATTGAATCCACATCCATACAACTGAACTATGAGCAGCAAAAATGAAAGAAAGACTATCTTCCTTTTTTTATATCGTTTCTCTATTCCGCTGATATCACATCACCTTCTCTTATTTAATTATGAATTTCTTTCTCAGAAAATGCTTATCACTCATGAATGGGTATTCTGCAACAGACATTATATGCAGTGGTTCTCTGTTAGGTATCAGCTATAAACGTATAGAAAGAAACAGCGTAGGATATAAGACTGACTACCTTATGTACTCTATGGATTTTGAAGAGTTTTTATGGGCCAAAGGATATCAGGAAGACTTCATTAATGATATATATGAGCACATGAAAAATATGAAACCTTTTAATGATACAATGCTAAAAACATGTTTTAATTTATTTTTGGACTTTACAATATTAGGAGGTATGCCTGCTGTCATAAGCGAATATATAGAGAAGGGAACCTTTGAAAATTCTTTAGACACGCAAAGGCAGCTTATTGCAGATTACAAGGAAGATATAAGGAAATATGCTGATGGCATGGATCAGACAAGAATTTTAAATGTATTTGAGCATATACCTGCACAGCTTGCAAAGGAAAATAAAAAATTCCAGATATCAAAAGTTGCAAGCGGAGCCCGGTTCAAAGATTACAGAGGATGTATAGAATGGTTAAAGGATACTGGAATCATTAATCTATGCTATTGTCTTAATACTCCTGAGCTGCCCTTAAAGGGCAATTATGATGACCTGAAATTCAAAATATATTTTGCAGATACCGGTTTACTTGTTGCTATGCTTGATGATGAAGCTCAGGATGATTTAAGAGCCAATAAGAACATGGATATTTATAAAGGAGCTTTATATGAAAATGTTGTGGGAGAGGCTTTAACCAAAAGCGGTTATGAACTTTACTATTATAAAAAGGAAAACTCTACTCTTGAAGAAGACTTTTTTGTACGAACAAGAAATAATCTTGTTCCAGTAGAAGTAAAATCTGCAAACGGTCGTTCCAAGTCACTACGAACGCTTATTGAAAGTGACAAATATTCTGATATAACATTTGGAATTAAATTCGCAAGGGGAAACATCGGAGAGTCAAATAATATTATTTCCTTTCCCTATTTCTGCACATTTCTGTTAAAACGTTATATAAAAGAATGTATGGATAGTTAGTGAGTATGACTTCCTAAATTTAGAACTCGATGTAAAAACACCGAGTTCTAAATTTTTATCTAATATACTGCTGACAAAATCCTTTCCAATCCAAAAGCAACACATATAAATGTAATTGCACCTGCCATCGATACTACAATAATAGGTGTGCTTAAGTATACATTACTAAAGATAATGATAGTAAGAATAACAAATAAAATAGCCCAATTTTTTATAAAGGTAATTATTTTGTTTCCCTTACTCTCTTTAAATGCAGTCTTACAAACATACATAACTATAAAATTAGCTGACAGTATAATAAGTACCCCGCTTATGATTTGACCTGCTGTTAATGTAAAATTATAAGCTGATGTTCCTTTCAGTAATGAAATAATTACCTGCATTCCAATATAGCCTATCCCAAGAATCCAAAGACAGGAAAGACTGACAGTCAGATAACTTATTATTTTTTCTTTCATGGTTCTTTTAGGCATTGCATCAATAATCTCATCACATATTTCCTGATAGCGATTTCCCATAACCTGTTCAATATTATCACCCCGTTGCTGACCATCCAGAATCAGCTCTATGATATCCTCACGAACAAGCTCCTGATTATACTGTGTCATATCAGCACATCTCAGATAAACAATCATATTTGTGTAAATTTCATCATTCTCTTTTAAAATTTCTTTTTCCCTCTCGTTATTCTTTTTCATCAATGCTTTACAAGCCTTACTCATCTTCAATATTCCTCCTTTTTAACAATTGATTGACAGCAAAATCCAATTCATTCCAATTTTTTTGAAACTCCTGCAATGCTTCTTCACCTTTTGGTGTCAAAGAATAATATTTTCTCTTCGGACCACTATTTGAATCTCTTGTTACAGACGTTATCATTTCACTTTTCTGCAATCTAAGAATAATTGGATAGATTGTACCTTCTGATATATTTCCAAAACCATATTTTTCTAGCTTGTTAGAAATCTCATAGGCATATGTTTCTTTTTGCTGTATGATTTTCAGGATGCATCCTTCCAGCATCCCTTTTAACATTTGTGAAGGTATCATAGCTTCCTCCTTTTATGCCAATACATCTATAATAGCTATCTTGTAATGCAAGGTATGTGTATATTGTATTGCAAGATACTAAATATGTCAATAGTAATCTATAACTCATTTTTGCAATATTACCATGCCTTACAAAAGTTTTACACTATGTTTACACGACCTTGGTGTTTCTTTTCTACAAAAGAAGTTATAGTAAGTGCATAAGAATAAATTAAAAGGAGATTAAAAATGCCATCAACTTATGCACATTACAGGATGGGGCAGGAAGTAAAGAACAACCTAAGCGAAAAAGAAAAGAAGATAATAGAAGCTTATCCTGACTTATTCTTAATCGGACTTCACGGACCGGATATACTGTTTTATTATAAACCTCTTAACAATAATCCAATTAATCAGATAGGCTATAAAATGCATGAAAGACCCGGCAGAGAATTTTTTGAAAAAGCTGCGAAAATCATAATACAGAACAGTGGAAATGCTGCTTATTTATCTTATGTGTATGGTTTTATCTGCCACTTTGCACTGGATGTGTCCTGTCATGGTTATATTGATGAAAAAATTGCCGCAAGTGGTATCAGCCATGCCGAGATAGAAGTAGAATTTGACAGAATGCTTATGTTAAAGGATGGCTACGATCCCATCAGGCGCGAACTGACAGACCATATTATTCCGTCTATGGAAAGCGCAAAGGTAATACAGGCATTTTTTGATGGAGCAGACAGCGAGCAGGTTCTCGAAGCGTTAAAAGGAATGATTTTTTATAACAATCTTTTAGTCGCACCATCAAGAGCAAAAAGATTTTTGATCAACTCACTCTTATTTGTGACAGGTAATTATAAGGAAATGCATGGACTTATGGTAAATTTCCATGAAAACAGCCTGTGTGGTGATAGTAACAGAAAGCTTTGGGAGCTCTATAATGATGCAAAAAAGCTTGCTATTTTATTA
>JBJEMQ010000462.1:0-3818 GCA_051879755.1 Coprococcus sp.
CTTCTTTGACACCATAATATGGAATATCCTGCTCTTTAAGTGTTGGAACAGGAGATGGTCTTCCTGTGATATCGGATGTAATAATATCTGTAGCAAGTGGCACCATTCGTATATTGCATACCTTGGAAACAAGAGGTACTGTACGTGAGGCACGTGGATTTGCTTCAAGAACATATACCTTTCCATTTTCAATAGCATACTGCATATTCATAAGACCCTTTACATGCATTTCTTCGGCTATCTTTCGTGTATATTCTTTAATTGTTTTAACATTTTCCTCTGTTATATGAACAGATGGAATAATACATGCAGAGTCACCTGAGTGAACACCGGCAAGCTCTATATGTTCCATTACAGCAGGAACAAATGCATGGGTACCATCACTTATTGCATCTGCTTCGCATTCAAGTGCATGATTTAAGAAACGGTCAATAAGAATTGGTCTGTCAGGGGTAACACCAACAGCAGCATTCATATATTCTACCATGCTGTCGTCATCATAAACAACTTCCATGCCACGACCTCCTAATACATAAGAAGGGCGGACCATAACAGGATAACCAATCTTATTTGCTATCTCAAGGGCTTCATCTACATTTATTGCCATGCCTGCTTCCGGCATAGGAATATCTAATTTGTCCATCATTGCACGGAACAAATCCCTGTCTTCAGCAAGGTCAATAACAGCAGGAGATGTACCCAGTATATTTACACCATTCTTTTCAAGCTCTGATGCAAGATTAAGTGGTGTCTGACCACCAAACTGTGCAATAACACCAACAGGCTTTTCTTTATTGTAAATGCTTAGTACATCTTCAAGAGTCAAAGGCTCAAAATAGAGCTTATCTGATGTGTCATAGTCAGTAGAAACTGTCTCAGGATTACAATTTACAATTATTGTTTCAAAGCCAAGCTTCTTAAGTGCAAGCGAAGCATGAACACAGCAGTAGTCAAATTCTATTCCCTGACCTATTCTGTTTGGACCACCACCTAAAATCATAATCTTTGGCTTATCTGTAGTTATAGGATTTTTGTCCTCTGCATTATATGTTGAATAGTAGTATGCACTATCAGGTGTACCGCTTACATGAACACCTTCCCAAGCTTCCTCTATACCAAGCTCTATACGCCTGTTTCTGATATCATCTTCAGGAATATCTAGAATCTGGCTCAAATATTTGTCTGAGAAGCCGTTCTTCTTTGCAGATATAAGCTGTTCATCTGATGGGAGAGAGCCTTTAGCTGTTGCAATGGCTTCTTCCTCTTCTACAAGCTCTTTCATCTGTTCAATAAAATAAGTTTTTACTTTTGTGATATCATATATTTCTTCTACAGATGCACCTTTGCGAAGTGCTTCATACATGATAAAATGACGGTCACTTGAAGGATGGGCAAGCATAAGAAGTAATTCTTCCTTTGTTTTCTTATTATAATCCTTTGCATATCCAAGACCATAACGACCGGTTTCAAGACTTCTGATAGCTTTCTGAAAAGCTTCTTTATATGTTTTACCGATACTCATTACTTCACCAACGGCTCGCATCTGAGTACCAAGCTTATCTTCAACACCTTTAAATTTTTCAAATGCCCAACGGGCGAACTTTATAACGACATAGTCACCATCAGGGACATATTTGTCTAAAGTACCATATTTTCCGCATTCTATATCCTTTAATGTAAGACCTGCAGCAAGCATTGCTGATACAAGAGCAATAGGGAAACCTGTTGCTTTTGATGCAAGGGCAGAAGAACGGGATGTTCTTGGATTAATTTCAATTACAACGATTCTGTCTGAAACAGGATCATGTGCAAATTGAACATTAGTACCACCGATAACCTGAACAGAATCTACGATACGATATGCCTGTTCCTGAAGTCTGTTTTGAAGTTCTTTGGAAATAGTAAGCATAGGTGCTGCACAGAAAGAATCACCGGTATGTGTTCCCATAGGGTCAATATTTTCAATAAAACATACTGTAATCATATTTCCATCTGCATCACGCACTACTTCAAGTTCAAGTTCTTCCCAACCAAGAATGGATTCCTCAACAAGAACCTGACCTACAAGACTGGCTTGAAGTCCACGGGCACAAACAGTCTTTAACTCCTCTTTATTATATACAAGACCGCCACCGGCACCTCCCATTGTATATGCCGGTCTAAGTACAACAGGGTATCCAAGTCTGTCAGCTATTTCGAGCGCTTCTTCGACACTATAGGATACTTCACTTCTCGCCATTTCAACGCCTATGGCATCCATTGATTTCTTGAATTCTATACGGTCTTCTCCACGTTCAATTGCATCTACCTGAACGCCAATAACCTGAACATTATATTTTTCAAGAATTCCATTTGCAGCAAGCTCTGCACAAAGATTAAGTCCGGACTGTCCGCCCAGATTTGGAAGAAGGGCATCTGGTCTTTCTTTGGCAATAATCTGCTCCAACCTATTGACATTTAAAGGTTCAATGTAGGTTACATCCGCAATTTCGGGATCTGTCATAATTGTTGCAGGGTTTGAATTTACTAAAACAATTTCATATCCAAGCTTTCGGAGTGCTTTGCATGCCTGTGTTCCTGAATAATCAAATTCGCATGCCTGTCCGATAATAATTGGCCCTGAACCAATTATTAATACTTTGTTTATGTCTTCTCTTTTTGGCATAATAAATCTCCTTGGTTTTTATTTTTATTAATATTATAAAGTATATCAGCAAAAATACACAGTGTTTTTTACAAAAAAATTAATTTTATTTTGTTTTGTTATAAACACTCCGTTTAGAGTTGGTTTAGAGGAATGTGCAGAAGGTAAAGTCAGCAATGCTGATGAATATGTTAATGTGACATTTGTCATATAAAAAATGATTCTGTTCACTTATCATAAGAGAAAAAAATTGATATATTGTGCAATAGGGGATTTATGATTTAAAATCCCATCTTTGACAGTTGATTAAAGTATAACACCTCGTAATTCCAGTATTTACAGGAGTTGCGAGGTGTTTTGGGTTCGTTTCGAAATATGGTATTTTATTCTCGGCCTTTACTTTTTTTCTGAATTGTTTTCATATCCTTTTTAGTGATAAATTCATAATCTGTTCGAAAGTTGCATATTTCGTGCAGTTTATCTGTAAGCTTATCTCGCTTGTATAGTGGTATAAACCCCTGTTCCTGAACACATGCAAAATTCATACTCTTCAATGTAGACAGAATTGTATCACAAGTATAAGAGTCGCCAAGAGCTTTTTCCAGGTATCGGTAAATGACTAACGATATAAAGCAGGTTAAAAAGTGAGCTTTTATACGTGTTTCATTCTGTAAGAATATCGGGCGTGCTTCGAAGTCTGTTTTCATAATCCGGAAGCATTCTTCAATTTCCCATCTTCCTTCACTAACCTTCAGAATATCTCCAATTTCATCATCCAATAAATCTGTTGAAACAGCGTATAGTCCGTCATAAAGGGCTTCGTTCTGTATCTTTTCTTCATCCAGATAGTTATGTATTTGAGCGACTTCACCGTCTGTGGTAGCAGCAACTTTTCCAATAAATCTTGCAGGGTCATTTGGATTTTTACGTTCTTTCTTAACCCTGCCTGAATCGAGCATCTTCCGGGCTCTGTCTACTTGCTTATCCCGTATGGTCTTCTGATAACGCGCATACTTTGGAGAGTATGTGACAATCAAACGCTGGTGAAGTGTATGCGGAGTATAAGGTTCTTCTTTGTAATAAAGACCGGTATCATCATCTGAAAGAGTGGTGATGTTTACATCCTTACCATCAGAAACTCTTTTGAAACCGCATGGATTTAATGCCCATTCTT
>JBJEMQ010000463.1:0-3808 GCA_051879755.1 Coprococcus sp.
TACAAGAAGCACAAGAAATCCAATAAAAAAAACAGCACCAAAAATTATTATACTAATACCCAGAGTTATCTTTTTAATCCACAGCATTATTATTGCCACAATTATCATAATTACTGTACCTGCAAGATAGTTTTTCTGTGCTTTATACAGTTTCTTTTTTGTCTGCTCCATAAGAAAGCTTCCCTCCCGTTTCTATTCATTATATTCACATACAATTTGCGTACATCTGGTGCCCGGGCTCATCACCTGCGTAAATCAGCATATCATAATTAATTGTAATACGCAAATGCTAAATACACATCCATCTCATGACTTAAGTGAATACCAGGCTCAAAAACTAAATGTTCAAAGATACTTGCAATTTAAAAGTATACATATTAAAATTATGGAAAAGTTATATATAAGGAACTACTCTTATATGCAGAAAAGGAGATTTTATTATGGGAAAGTTATTCAAAGCTGTTGTAGCTGCTGCCGCTATCGGAAGTGTATGCTACGTATTTAAAGACAAAATCAAAGCAACAAAAGCCTACCAGACTCTTGGTGTAGACGAAAAGGTTGAAAAGGTAAAAACTACTATCAAGGATAAGATGCCTGTTAAAGATGAAGGCGAAAGAGATTATTTTACTCTGAATAATGATGAGCCTGTATCAGAAAACAATTCAAATGAAGCTGAACCGGAAAATGATATTGCTTCTTCTGAAGTATCTGATACAGATGTAACTTCAAATAGTGTTGAATCTGCTGCTGCAGAAACTGTTGCGGAAACTTCTGTAGAGCCTGCCCATATGGAGCCTGTGGCTACCGATACTACTTCAGCATCGGATGTATCAGCAAAAGTAGATAATCTCTTATCGGATATTCCTGAAATAAACATAAACAATGAAGATTTGTAGTAAGAAGGGGCTGAAAAATCAGCCCCTTCTTATATTTGCTATTCTTTTTTCTCCAATAATGGAATAACCTCATCTATAAGCTGCTCGTTTTCAAATTCCTGTTCATAAAACATATCTTCCGAATCTGAAATGATAAGTTTATATATATCCCTGTTTTTTAACAGCAAATGCTTTTTACGTTCCATGTGTTTTGATAAAACCTCAATATGGTCAATCAGAATTACATCTGTATGAAACAGCGATGGCGCAACAAGATATTTTTCTGTAACTATTATATCCTTTTGTTTAAGCAGAAGCTTATCCCTTAATTGATTATTCAGGTCCTTAACTACCAGTTTGCCATTCGCCACACCATTTATTGACTTAACAGAACGTGTTTTCCATGGAAATATAATATGGTATATACCTTCCAATACAATAATCATACTAATAAGCAGAATTAAAATAATTACAAGTCTGATTATCTCATAAAAAACTTTCGGGTAATCAACCTCACTTATTACATAATCATATGTGACTTTCTGAAACTGTTCTGTATCTATACCCATGTCAAGCGCACATTGGCTAATCAGATATTGATACAGGGCTGTATCTGCCTTCACAACACCCTTTACATCATAATCAAGTATAACATCATCTCTGCTGTCTATAAGAAATACCATACATCTGCCATCTATAAATGCATAGTAATATCTTCCTGCCAGTTTATCATCAAGATAATAGTCATATCCCATATAATCAGCTCTATCTATATGAAAACAGACATTATATGTTCTTTTTTCATATGAGCTGTCCAGAGCAGCAGGACTGCCCAGATATTCAAATGATAATCTTTCTGATATATTAAAATGTGTTATTAAGATCATCATAACTATTATCACAATCAATGCCGGCAATATAGACATCAATGTATTCTTCAGTAAATATAAATCAAACCTTTTATTTTTGTACATTATATACTCCCGGTTTAGAAATGGCCTCCGCCACCGCCATGGCCTCCGCCGCCACCGCTGCCACCACTGTGTCCACCGCCGCTACTACTGCTCTCGATTTTGACACTGGTAACTTTTTTATTTACAAATATATCCTGTCTGCCTAAAACATCTGCTTTTCCGCCTCTTGCATATGTAGCTGCACGTGTTGTATCTTTTGAAACCTTCTTTGAAAAATTAGATACAAAAAATATAACTGATGCAACCAATGCTATTATAAAACACATAAACGGACTGAGGAAATTTATACCGTGGCCATTCCCCTTCATAGCTTTTTTTACACCTTTTATCATTGTTTCAAATCCCTTGATAGGATTCTCCCTCAGATAGTCACAGCCATCCTGAACTATATCTGATGCTTTGCTATTACTTATTCTGTCCATTACTTTACCGGATGTACACATCCAAGCATCACCCGTATCCCAGTTTGCAACTATAACAGCACTCGTACTTGGTGTTCTGCCATTTACAGGACCTCCCTGTTTCCACGTTTCCCATCCAAACATATAATAATTACAAAATTCATTTGCAACATCTTCTGACGATACATACGAACCCTGACTAATTCCAAGAAAATCCAGATTAGTGTCATTATCTATAGTTACTATGACCATATCCATACCAACAGTATTTTCTATATCTTTTATACTGCTAAGCAGTTCACGCTCTTCTCCCTCAGTCAGCTTATCTATATAATCAAATATTCTATCTTCGGTAAGGCACTCAGAATTGCTTCTGTCATCATGTTTAAGATTATGGTTAGTTACGCCTAGATAAAATAACATACATAGTATTCCCGCTCCAAGTATTGAAAATACCGTTATAAGAAATTTCTTCATATTATAGCACCCCCAATAACATAGATAATCCGTCCAGGCCTACAAATGCAGAAACTAACAATAACGCAGTAAGACCAACTGCCTTTCCTACGCTCAGCGGTGCTTTTCCTACACATTTTCCTGTCTCACCGTTTACATAAAATTTATAATTTGTTCCCTGATATCTATATTCATATACCCATACCGGAAGCAATGCAAATTTATTTCCCAACAACTGGTTATCCATATTGCAATGCTCTCCACTAAGCGATGAATATCCGCTTGTATACTCCGCAATCCATTCCCTGTTACTTTTATTTACCTTTTTTATAGCTCTTGGTTCCAGCTGATTAGGTGGCATATTATATGTTTCTGCATTAAATCCTGATATAAATTTATTATCATGAGACAGCAGCTGTTCATAATTATATGGTTCCAGTAAGTCCATTATATCATCAGCCATCTCAACAGATGCATCTACCGGTATGCCATCATAATTTATATGAAGCTTTCTATATACATTATAATATGATGTCTCTGTATATCTTCTATCACCGGAAGTCCAGGTTCTTACCTTCGTTCCTACAGCTGAATAGTCAATATTTGAATTATAGTCATACATCCAGAAAGGTACATATACCCCCCTCATACTTTCAAGAGTCTTCTCTGATAAAAAACTGTCCGGAAGAAACAGCTTTTTTCCAAACTCATTCTTCAGCTTCTCTTCAGCTTCTCTTTTAGATATTTTAAATGGTATAATAATATCCGGTCCATACGGATAAGCAACCATATTATCCCTGATTATATATGTACCGCACGATGGGCATCGTCCTGCAGAATCAAACTGCTTAAATGGAATCTGTACTCCACAGTTTGTACAGGTATCAGGTGTCTGCGATGGAAGTACTTCCTGACAGTCATTTCCTCCACAACTCAAACATCTCATTTTTTTAACCTGAGGATCGTAAACGACATTACCTCCACAGTTCACACAACGATATAACATTTATATCCCCCTTACAAATATATATTATCATTAGTTACCTGTTTGATATAATATCATAATTTTTTGCTTTTTAGAACACCAAGATCAATATTTATA
>JBJEMQ010000464.1:0-3805 GCA_051879755.1 Coprococcus sp.
ATTGGTGTTAATATTTTATACTTTCCGCCTGTATAATTTAGCGGACTCTTAATATACTCCATTGTCTCACCTATATTTCAATATTTTCCTTCTTAGAGAGTAAGCAAACTGTCTCCACATGCTGTGTTCCAGGGAATTGGTCGACTGCTGTCACCCTCTCTATCCGGTATCCATTATCCAGCAGAATATCAAGATCTCTTGCAAGGCTTGTAGGCTTACAGCTTATATACACCAGCCTGTCAACACCATAGTCTATTATTTTCTGCAAAGCCTTTGGATGTATTCCATCTCTTGGCGGGTCAAGAACGATATAATCAGGTTTCTCCTTAATATCATCAATGACCTTAAGGACATCCCCTGCTATAAATTCACAATTTGTGAGTCCGTTGAGCTTTGCATTCTCTTTTGCTGCTTCAACTGCTTCTTCCACAATCTCTACACCTATGACTTTCCTGGCAACAGGCGCTAAAAGCTGTGCGATAGTTCCGGTTCCGCTGTATAAGTCAAAGACAGTCTTATCTGCCTTGCCATCACCTGTAATATCGCCAAGATATTCTCTTGCTACTTCATATAATACTTCTGCTCCAAGACTGTTTGTCTGGAAAAATGAAAACTGTGATATTCTGAACTTTAATCCAAGAAGTTCCTCATAAAAATAATCCTGTCCATATAGCAGGACATTTTCATCGCTCTGGACTACATCTGCAACAGAATCATTCTTCGTATGGATAACACCTGTTATTTTACCTTTTAGTTCAAGTGCGAGCAACCTGTCAACTAATGGCTGCAGCTCATACTGCTCCTGTGTTGTTGTTACAAGTGCTATCAGTATTTCTCCAGTCTTTTGTGCCTTCCTTACAAGCAAATGACGCAGATAACCTTCATGTCGCATTCTATGAAAATAAGTTGCATTCTTTTCTGTAAAATAATCCAATACACAGGTGAGAATCTTTCTATAATCACCATCTACTATCTGACACTCTTTTACTGATACAATGTCATAAAAACTTCCTCTTTTATGCATTCCAAGTGACAGTGGTCCGTCTTTAAATTCATCACCAAAAGAAAACTCCATTTTATTTCTGTATTCATACTGAACCGGGCTTGCCTTAATTCCTTCATATATTGAGTCTATATATGTGTCCTTGTCGCCTGTTTCATTATTTAATAACATCTGTTTTTCAAAAGCCGGCGTAAGGAGCCTGCGAACCTGTTCCTTCTTTATCTCTAACTGTTTACTGTATGGCAGATTTTGATAATTACAGCCTCCACATTCTCCAAAATGAGGACAGGCGCTTTCCTGCTCATATGAAGCTTTTTCCAATACTTCGATGCAGCGTCCCTCTGCTTTTCCTTTTCTCTTTTTAGTAACCATAAACGATATTTTCTGTCCTGGAAGCGTATTCTTGACTACTGCTGTCTCATCCTCACACTTTACAATTCCCTTGTTTGGAAAATCAAGACGTTCTACATATCCTTCATAAATCTGTCCTTTTTTCATTTATTCACCTTGCCTTCTTCAAATACTACAAATTTGTGCACACTACACTATCGCAATTTCCTATTGCATGAAAATAGGGGACCTTATTCTCAGCCCCCTCTAATCCTTCAATATAACGTATCTATTCAGTACCTTCATAGATACCATTTTTGAATCATGTTCTCACGCATAAAACAGCAAGTGTTTTATGCTGTACTGAACAGTTACAATATAACCAAATAAATTATTCAGCAGGTGTTGCCTCTTCTTTCTTTTCTTCCTTTGCAGGTTCTTCATCTTCCTCATCATCGAAGAAATCATCCTCAAAGTCATCATCGAAATCATCATCAAAATCATCAAGATAATCAGGTGTCATATAACGGTATACTGCATATGCAATTGCTGCTACTGCTGCTATTGCTCCTATTACAGCAAGTACCCATACTATAACATTTGATTTTTCCTCATCTTTCTTCTGACCGCAATCCTTACAAATAAGATTTTTCTCCTGGAGATAGTCTACTAACTCATCCAATTTTTTCATATTCTTCATTTTGGCCCCTTCTTTCTAAAATTATTTTTAATAACTTATTGAAATCAATTTTCGATTAAGACTGTACACTCTTATGAAACAGTTACTTTATATTCTATTCTGTGTTCACATTAATCTACTACTAATATAATAACACTTTTTTTATTAATTTACTACTATTTTTCACTAAATGTCAGAATTTTAGATTTTTTTAAGTTTTGCAAAGGCCGCATACATTATTTTGTTACCAGCCAGATCAAAATTAACAGTTACCTTATAATCTTTTGGTTCCTGTTCGATTTTTAGCACGGTTCCCTCACCATATTTAATATGACGAACTCTATCACCTGCTCCATAACCCAGACCTCCCGGAGCTGTTGATGGTATACCTTTGGTAAGACCATCAAGGGATTTAGCAATATACGGCTTGTTTGCGGCCGGAGTCTCTTTCTTTTTAATCACAGCCTTAGGTTTAGATGCAATAATTGATGATATATCCTTCTTTGGTGCAGTTCCTGAACTTGTTACACTTCTTTGTTGAGAAACAGTCTGTCCGATTCCTGATGTTCTTGCACTGCCTACAGTCGCTTTCTTGCTGCCTGACAACACACTGTCTGCACCCTGCCAGTTATTTCGTCTTACTGTTCCTGCATTATTTGATGTATTATAGACCTCTGCCATTTCCCAATTGTTCTTTGGTTTATCAAAAACAGTATCACTCAGTGCGGGCTTTGCAGTCTGAAATGGTTTAGCCTTAAAAAAGCTTCGTTCTCTAGAAGCTGAATCATAGTCCTCATCATCCCAACGTTTTATGATTGGTAGTTTATTATCCAGTAGTTTTTCCGGTATTTCCTTTACAAATCTGCTTACAGGATTATACTGTGTCTCTCCTCTGATCATACGCTGTTTTGCATACGTGATTGTCAGATCATCTTTTGCCCTCGTTATTCCTACATATGCAAGACGCCTTTCTTCTTCTATCTCCATCGGATCATCAGAAGTTATTGTCATATAACTGGGGAATACACCATCTTCCATACCTGCTAAGTATACCTGTGAAAACTCAAGTCCTTTGGCACTATGAAGTGTCATCAATAAGACATGGTTGCTGTCTCCATCTACCCTGTCAATATCTGCTACAAGTGCTACCTCTTCAAGAAAAGCTGACAATGTAGCCTCCTCGCCAAGTTCTTCCTTATCCATCTCAAAGCTAACTATCTTGGTTATAAGCTCGTCAATGTTCTCTAAACGTTCTTTAGCATCATCCTCATCAGATTCTTCAAGTTCCTTTGTATAGCCTGTTGTTTCAATAACATCTGTTATTAATTCTTCAAGTGATCCAAACTGTAACTTTGTACGGAACATCTGAATCATAGTCACAAAGCTCTTAAGTTTATCTGCCGCTTTTCCGCTTCCTATGGAAGGTATTTGTTCCACCTGAGTCAAAGCCTCATAAAAGCTTATTCCCATATTGTCAGCATACTCCTGTACACGGTTCACACTTGCTGCACCGATTCCACGCTTTGGCACATTTATGATTCTTCTTACTGCAAGATCATCTTTACCATTATCTATAGTCTTCAGGTAAGCCAGTATATCCTTAATTTCCTTACGTGAATAGAAATTTACACCACCTACTACATCATATGGAATATTCTCACTTATAAAACACTCTTCAAGGAGTCGTGACTGCGCATTGGTTCTGTACAGAACTGCACACTCGCCATAATCACTGTCCCCCTGGTACTTTTTCTTTTTAATATCACTTGCTATGTATTCCGCCTCTTCAAAAG
>JBJEMQ010000465.1:0-3802 GCA_051879755.1 Coprococcus sp.
CCTCCCATAGACTTTGCATATGCGCTTGTGGTTATCTGATCCTCCAAATGTATTCTGCCGCTCTTTATGTGTTCAAAAACAATCAGTAATGTCATAATCTTGGTGATACTGGCCGGACTTCTCTTCGTATCCGCATCCTGTTCACAGATCACCTGCCCTGTGGATGCCTCCATTACAATATAGGAGGGGGTGGACACCTCCGGAGCCGCCTGTACTGTCACAGTTGCCGCCGCAAATCCGGTGTTTAGCAGAAAAGTCCCCAGCAGCAGCCACACGATCATCCGCTTTCTTATTCTACCCAAGCTGTTTCACTCCCGCACATTCTTATGTACTATATGTATTGTAGTGGGACAGTGGGTATGACATCTCACATACGATTTATGCAAAATCCCCTCCCACAGAATAGTATCTCATCGCATTATATAAACATCGTCATATACAGTGGAATATAAGTTATTCCATCCTCATACTTCAAATCCTTTGTATAGATAATATATCTGTCCTCCATCTTAAGCTGATATTTTTTGACCAGATAATCAAAAGATTTATGGCTGCTGTAACCGGAAGATTTGACCTCTAAGGGACAGATTTTTTTCTTCTTTACCGTCAGGAAATCTATCTCATATCTCTTTTCCTTATCCGAATCCTCGGGAGCATACAGATACTCATGGAAATACAGATCATGTCCGGACGCCCGAAGCATCTGT
Organism: Coprococcus sp.; assembly: GCA_051879755.1. Taxonomy (GTDB): domain Bacteria; phylum Bacillota; class Clostridia; order Lachnospirales; family Lachnospiraceae; genus Coprococcus. Next base: position 708 of record JBJEMQ010000465.1, read on the forward strand.
GCCACCATATTTTCTATAATCATCCCCTGATTGATTCCCAATTTATCAAAAACAAGTGATTTATATAAATTGTCACCGGTCTCAACACTGTTTCTCATCATCTGCGTTACCAAAAGCCCGGTATCTCCCATATATAACTTAAAGTTGCTCCTGTCTGCATATGCCTGTAAAGAAATCTCCGGTTTCGTTACATTAATACATTCATTACCAATCATTGATTCTGCAACAAAATTAACTGCATCAACATAGTTCTGATATCTTGCATTCTTATCCACCAGCGAAAACTTGAAATGGGAATTCCTGTTTTCAAGCTGCTCAGGAATTGTCTTGTAGATTACAGAGGCCTTTTCTCTATTTTCATCATCATACCTAGCCAAATCCTCTTCATAAAGATCCAGAATATTCCGCTTAATAAAATCAATTTGCTCAAAGTTCTTCCCATTAACAAGAGCTTCAACTGCCTGCGGCATACCACCGACTACCATGTAAGTACGGAAATTCCTCATTATTTTCCTATGAATCGCATCTCCTAAAGCTTTTCTTTTATGAAAAGCATCCAGTGCAGCCGGTATCGTAACCGTATCTCCCATTGCCCATAGATATTCCTCAAAATCCATGGGATACATTTTCAATCTGTATTCTTCTGAGGGAATCAGGATGTCCTTCACATTCTTTCTGATAGAAATAAGGGAACCCGTTTCAATATAGTCATATCTGCCATCAGCAACCAGATACTTGATAGCCTGTCTGGCAGGTGGAAAAAGCTGAACCTCATCAAATATGATGACACATCTTGATCCACTTAAGCTTTTCCCTTTTAACAAAAACAGATTTCTGAAAAAAGCATCTAAATCTCCCATATTCTCAAGGAAATTGTTTCGTATATCACTATTTTCTCTGGCAAAATCAAGTATCAGATAATCATCATATTCATTTCTGGCAAATTCTTCAACAACCGTACTTTTACCGATTCGACGCGCTCCTTCCAACATCACCGCAGAATTTCCGGCAGATAACTCTTTCCAGGAAAGAAGCTTTTCATAGATCTTCCTTTTAAAAAACATGCAATTTCCCCCTTTCTGCAAATCTATCATAACAGTTATTCACGAAAACAGCAAATGTTATACTTGCTTTTTTCACGAAATTTAAAAATGTTTTCAGTTTGTATTTAACGAAAACAGAAAATGTTGCCATCACAATGTAGCAGTCAAGAAAAGTACACAAAAACAGACACAAAAATCCCCTCCCACAGGACGGTATCTCATGTCCTGCAGGAGGGGTGTTCTTATATCTTCTTTATATCCTGTACAAGCAAAATCGTATATAAATACTACCGGTATACATCCCGGCTTATGATATCAAACTTCGTGGTCACGCTTCCGCCATACAGCCCGGTTCCCGTTACCGTAACGGTTCCCTTGTTCTTTCCTGCCGCCACGTTGGATCCGTAGCTGACATGATAATCGCCTGTTCCGTCTGTGTCCGGCTTCAGTTTCATAAGCTGATAGGTCGCACTTTCTCCGGTCAGTACCTCTTCATCTGTCTCCTTTGCTTTCTTTGCTGCACTCACTGCTTTGGAGCTTCCATAGTATACTGTAACCTCCGGTTTTAACTGTGCTCCGGTATAGGTGGTTCCTTCCTGTGATACTACTACATACAGACAGGTGGTGCTCATCTTCTTTTGATAGATATCCAGGTCTATGGTTTTCTCCTCTGCCTTATAACCGCTTCCGGCAAGGGCCTTGATTACTGCCTTAGGTCTCATCTCCTTCAGTTCTTCTGCAGTTTTGTCACCTTTCACCAGTGCTTCCAGATAAGCGGTTACCTCCGACTGCTTACAGTTCTGATACTCCACGGTATAGTCCTTCTTGGCTTTCAGTGTCTGCTTTCCGTCTGTTACCTTGATCTTGGGCTGGTATTCATAATCAGCCTTTTTTCCATAATTGATAGCTGTAGGGGTAGCCGTCACTTTCACATTTCCATTCTCTTCAAACGCTGCCTCGGAAATGGAGAAGATAACCCTCAATGTTCCTGCATAGTTTCCTTTGCCCTTGATGGTCATGACAGGCATCTTGTTAGCTGCCGTTCCTTCTGCAGTAACCGCCTTGTTGTTGGCATAGCTTACGGTATAGTCCGTTCCTTCTTTCAGCTGTGCACCTGTCTCACTGCTTACCAGGCTGATTCTGTCCGCCGGCTTTGCACCTTCCCTGCTGTAAGGGATATCTGCCTGTAAGGTATAGATGCCGTCATCGCCTTCCAGCTTATCTCCCTCCTGCGCTCCAATCAGCTTAAGCTGTGCTACTTCCTTAAGTTCCGGTGCCGTGATCTTGAAGGTCTTGTTGAAGCTTCCGCTGTATCCTGATTCCGGCTTTGCCACAAACTGCATGGTGGCCGTGCCCTTCTTTATGTTGTTCTTATAACGGATGATATAATGCACCCCGTATGTCAGGGACTCTCCTGATTTGGTGGTCAGGGTTACCCTGTTCTGGGTAAGCGGCTTTCCTGTATAGGGCATGGAAGTCTTAAAATCATTCCCCACTACCACATTCTTTGTGTTAAAGGCTGTTCCTGTGATGGTGAAGTTCACGCTCTTGCTTCCGGAATAGTCACCGGTACCTGTGATGGTCATGGTGGCTGTTCCCACTGCATGGTTGTTGGCATACTCTATTACATAGTCTTTTCCGTATCTAAGGTATGTCTTGCCGAACTTCACGGTAAACAGGTCATTGCCGTTGTCCTCCGGTATGTCTGCAACCTCACCGTCCTCAAATGCCTTATAATACTTTTTCGTTCCGGCATCATAATAACCCGGTGCCAGTGTTATTTCCTCTCCCTCCCGGTAAGCAATCTTCTTCTGGTTCCTGCCAAGGCTGATGGAGGCATTTTTAAGCAGGTGGCTCTTGTCTGCTACATGAATGGTTCTGCTGATTGTTCCGGTGTAATTATTCATGCCGTTGATCTGCATTTTGAAAGTACCGCAGTATCCTGCCGGAATGGCAGGGGCACTGCCTGTATCCACTACCTCTCCTGCTTCCAGTGCCGTGCCGTCTGCATCGGAGGCACTGACTGCGGTCAGGGTGATACTGAAATCCGTG
>JBJEMQ010000466.1:0-3792 GCA_051879755.1 Coprococcus sp.
ATGATTTCATTCCATGGAAAATACCTACTCTTCCGGTATTTACTGTTGCCGCTGTCTCAAATGTATCAATACCTCTTCCGGCCGCTTCACATCCAATCAATTCTACCTCCTTATCCTCGATAAAGTTGTAGAAGCTTCCAATCGCATTAGAACCTCCCCCTACACAGGCAATGACTGCATCAGGAAGTCGATGCTCCTTTTCTAATATCTGTTCTTTAATTTCTTTGGAAATCACCGCCTGAAAATCACGAACAATGGTAGGAAAAGGATGTGGGCCCATAACAGAACCCAGGCAGTAATGTGTATCTGCAATACGGGAAGTCCATTCACGCATTGCTTCAGATACTGCATCCTTAAGTGTTGCTGTTCCTGTCTTTACCGGAATCACTTCTGCTCCAAGCAAACGCATACGATATACATTGAGCGCCTGACGTTTGGTATCCTCTTCTCCCATAAATACAACACATTCCATTCCCATCAGTGCCGCAGCGGTTGCTGTTGCAACACCATGTTGACCCGCACCCGTCTCTGCAATCAGACGGGTTTTACCCATCTTCTTTGCCAAAAGTGCCTGTCCTAAAACATTGTTGATTTTGTGCGCACCTGTATGATTCAAATCCTCACGCTTCAGATAAATTTTTGCTCCGCCCAGGTCCTTTGTCATTTTTTCTGCATAATATAACCTCGATGGTCTGCCTGCATATTCATTGAATAACTCTGTGAGTTCATGGTTAAATTCCGGATCATTTTTATAATAGTTATATGCTTCTTCTAACTCAATCACTGCATTCATAAGCGTTTCAGGGATATACTGTCCACCATGAATACCAAATCTTCCATTCTTATTTGTCATTTCTATCTTCCTTTCTGACAGCAGCGACAAATGCCGCCATCTTCGCTTGATCCTTTAAGCCATTTGTTTCTATACCGGAACTGACATCAACGGCAAAAGGATGTAACCGGCTCACTGCAGTAGTAACATTCTCTATGTTAAGACCTCCTGCCAGGAAAAATGGCCGCTTCATATCTTTAATCCAATTCCATTCAAAGCTCTCTCCGGAACCTGCCCCGGAATCAAGTAATACATAATCAGCACTACTACATTCAACGTTGGCAATATCTCCTGCACTTTCAACACGAAACGCCTTGATTATCGGATGCCTGCTTAGCACTCTTAATTTCCTTATATAGTCCTCATCTTCATTTCCATGTAATTGTGCAATGTCTATTATTCCTTCATTTAACAAATGGGCAACCGATTCTACCGGTTCATTTACAAAGACTCCGACTGCCTGAATATCCTTTGACAATACATTCTTCAGGTTAGCTGCTGTTTCAGTACTAACCCGTCGCTTGCTTTTAAGGGCAAAGACAAATCCTATGTACTCCGGTTTTAATTCATTGACAATATCTATATCACACATTCTGGTAATACCACACAGCTTTATTCTCGTCATAACCCACCCTTAAGTTCATCAAGCTTCGCCTTCTTGTCATCAGCTCTCATCAATGTTTCTCCAATCAGTACGGCATCCGCACCGATTTCCTGCAGTTTCGCAACATCCTCAGCAGTTTTCACGCCGCTTTCCGATACGAACAATACACTTGAAGGAATAAGTTCACGAAGTCTTCGGCTATTGTCAGTATCTACCGAGAAGTCCTTTAGATTCCGATTGTTTACACCAATCATTCGTGCGCCTGTCCGCATCGCCATTTTTACTTCGTCTTCATCATGTGTTTCGACAAGTGCAGATAATCCGAGTTCTTCACAAATTCCTAAATACTTATTCATCTGTTGTTCTGACAAAATAGAACATATTAATAATACCGCAGAAGCACCCAGAACTTTTGCCTGATAAATCTGATATTCATCCACTGTAAAATCCTTGCGCAGGCATGGAACCGATACCCTGTTTGCAATTTCTTTAAGATACTCATCACTGCCCAGAAACCATTTGGGCTCTGTCAAAACCGAAATACAGTCCGCTCCGGCCAGTTCATACTCTTTCGCAATTTTCAGATACCGGAAATCAGGTTCTATTAATCCTTTGGAAGGAGAGGCCTTTTTACACTCACAAATGAATGACATTTTTTCTTTTTGAAGTGCTTTCTCAAATTCAAATGCACCTCTTCCGTTTTTCATTTGCAATGCTGCTTCTTTCATCTCATCCGGGCTTATCTTTTCTTTATCTGCCAACACCCTTACCTGTGCATATTCGGCAAGCTGACTCAAGATTGTCATGCTTCCACCTCCGGACGATTGCTGACTTCTATCATTTTATTCAATGTTTCAAGTGCTTTTCCGGAATCTATAATCTCTTCGGCAAGCTTGATACCTTCTTTCATACTTTCTGCTTTTCCGCCGATATAAAGGGCAGCTCCCGCATTCATAAGCACTGCATTTCTCTTATGCCCTTTCTCTCCATTCAATATTGCACGCGTTATCTTCGCATTTTCTTCCGGCGTTCCGCCTCTTAAGTCCTCTTTGGTACATCTTTCAAATCCGAAGTCTTCCGGTGCAATAGTATAGGATTTAAACCATCCATCCCGTATCTCACATACTTTTGTCGGGGCACTCATAGATATTTCATCCAGCTTATCCTGTCCATATACAACCATACCTCGTTTTACGCCAAGATTGATCAGTACCTGTGCCAATGGTTCTACCAGATAATCATCATAGACACCCAGCAGCTGCATCGATGGCGTTCCCGGATTGGTAAGCGGTCCAAGTATGTTAAATACTGTTCTGAATCCAAGCTCTTTGCGAATTGCTCCGACATATTTCATAGAAGTATGATATTTCTGTGCGAAGAAGAAACACATGCCGGCTTCCTTCAGAAGTTCAACGCATCTTGCCGGGCTTTGATTAATATTAACTCCAAGAGCCTCCAGACAGTCTGCCGTGCCACACAAAGAAGATGCTGCTCTGTTTCCATGCTTTGCAACCTTCATTCCCCCTGCTGCTGCCACAAGTGCAGATGTAGTAGAAATATTGAAGCTCTGTGCATTATCGCCACCTGTTCCTACTATTTCAAATAAATCCATTCCTGCTTCGACTTTTGTTGCATGTTCTCTCATAGCCGCCGCACAACCGGCAATCTCGTCAGTCGTCTCTGCTCTGGCGCTCTTTGTGGACAAAGCGGCAAGAAATGCTGCGTTTTGTGTTGGTGTTGTCTCACCACTCATAATTTCATTCATTACCTGATATGCCTCATCATAAGACAAATCTTCCTTATTAACGATTTTTACAATTGCTTCTTTAATCATAGTCTACATCTCCTTTATAAAATTTTTTAACATCTGTTTTCCATCCGGTGTCATAATGGATTCCGGATGAAATTGAACTCCGTAAATCGGATAATCCTTATGTTGTACCGCCATTACCTCTCCGTCTACAGTACGTGCAGTAACAAATAGACTTTCAGGCAATGTATCTGCATCTGCAGCAAGCGAATGGTAACGCGCAACCGGAGCCTGCTTAGGACAACCTGTAAACAACAGACAATCCGTATCAAAAGTAACTTCCGATTGTTTTCCATGCATCAGCTCTTTAGCATAGGTCACAGTTGCACCAAAGGCAGCGCAAATCGCCTGATGTCCGAGACACACACCCAGTATCGGTATTTCCTTACCAAGCTCTCTCACTACGTCTATGATGATTCCTGCATCTTCCGGTCTTCCTGGTCCGGGAGAAAGAATAATGCGCTCAGGTTGCATATCACGGATTTCATCTATTGTCATCTCATCATTTCGTATTACTGTAATCTCCGGTTCAATCTCTCCAATCAG
>JBJEMQ010000467.1:0-3780 GCA_051879755.1 Coprococcus sp.
ATATGCGAATTTTGTATTGCTTGATGAAGTAAACCGTTCAAGTGCAAAAACCCAGAGTGCCATGCTTGAGGCTATGCAGGAACACAAAATAAGTATAGGTGGACAGACATATAAGCTTCCTGATGTTTTTGTTGTTATTGCTACGCAAAATCCTGTTGAACAGGAAGGTACATATATATTATCAGAGGCGCAGTTAGACAGATTTCTTTTGAAGGTAAAGCTTACATATCCTAAACCTGCTGATGAGATGGAAATTTTAAACAGAATTGAAGCAAATGTATTTACAGAAAGTCATGCAGTAGCATCCATTGATGATATAGTATTTCTTCAGAAGCTTTGCAGTAAGGTATATATTGACCCGGCAATAAAGAAATATATAGTAGATATAGTTCAGGTATCCCGCAATACAGATAAGATATTACGACCTGAGCTTGCTCAGTATGTGACTATGGGAGCAAGTACGCGTGCAGCAATTGCATTTATGGAGGTGGCGAAGGCAGTAGCGCTTTTCAATGGCAGGGTATATTGTATCCCTGATGATGTCAAAACTATGCGCCATGTTGTATTAAGACATAGAATTATGTTGAATTTTGCTGCAGTAGCTGATGGAGTGAGTGAAGAAGCAATTATAGATGCGATTATAGGAGCTGTTAAGACGCCATGAGAATGAAATATATTTCTAAGATACAGTCAAGTCTGAAAAAGTATAAAACAATACATACTAACAAGGCAACATCAAGAATTCTTGATGGCTCATATAATTCAGTTTATAAGGGCCGAAGCATGGATTTTGATGAGTTAAGGGAATATGTACCTGGTGATGATATAAAGGATGTTGACTGGAAAGCGTCGGCACGAAACAGGAATTTACTTGTTAAACAGTATATTGCTGAGAAAAAGCATAATATAATGCTCGTGATGGATACAAATAAAAAAATGCTCGGATTTTCAAATGAGGTTCAGGAAAAATGTGAGGTGGCACTTATGTGTGCCGGAACACTTGCGTATCTTGTGAATAGAAATGGGGATTATGTCAGCGCAACTTATGCGACGAAAACCTCTATAAATCATTTTCCGTTTAGGATGGGGCTTGTTAATATTGAGAATATTCTGGCAAACTATCATAAAACGGTAACGATGGATAATGAATCTGATATAAACGCACCACTTGATTATATTATACATAATTTTAGAAGAAAAATGATTATTCTTATTGTAACGGATATAGAGGGAATAAGAAGAATTTCGGATGTAACACTCAAAAGGCTTATGGTAATGCATGATGTATTGCTTGTTAATATAAGCGATGTCGTCACAGAAGGCAAGAACGTATATAATATAGAAGGTGAAAAGTATCTTCCGGAGTATTTTACTGCGGATAAGAAGCTTGCAAAAATTGAACTGGAAAAGAAACAGGCAGTATATAATGAATGTATGGCTAAGTTAAAAAAGTATGGTATTGCCTCGTCGACTATTTCCGACACAGAAGAGATAGATGTGAAAATTATAGAATTGCTTAATAAGCATAAGGTTGAAAAGAGGTAACATGAAAACATCAGTTGAATTGCAGGAACCATTTTCATATGCAATATGGCCAATGGTTATTGTGGGCATTATTGTTGTAGCAATGCTTGGTTATTATATTATAATTAAGTTGTATGAGAGAAGCAAAAGAAAGCAGCAGAAGGAAGTTATTGTGATTAAACAGAAATCGCCTGACGAGATAGCTGTAATTAAACAAAAATATATAGAAGAACTGGACAAGATTGAAAGCGACCTCAATGCTGATAAAATCAGTATAAGAGCGGCATATCAGAAGATGAGCATATGTATACGTAGATTTGTTCATGAAGTGACGGGAATAAAAGTTCATCATTATACACTTCAGGATATAAGGACACTCAATATGCCTATGCTTGAAGAATTGATTGTTGAATATTATGCGCCTGAATTTTCTCGGAAATCAATAGGAAATGTAAGTGCATCGATAGAGAAAACAAAAAGGGTTATAGAGAGATGGAATTAAAATATCAATTTGTTATTTATATAGGTATAGTTGTATTAATCCTTCTTGCGTTTGTTTATTTTTTTAAATTCAACAGGAAGGAAAGTTATAAGGGCGGAAAAAAGGTCGCTAATACACTATACTCAAAGGATGATCCTTATTTTAAGAAAAAATGGTTTTATTACAGGATATTGTCGGTATTACTGATAGGCGCATGTGTTTTTTCAATTATTTTATCTTTTGTGTTATTAGCAAGACCTTATAAAACCAGGGATGTATATAAAGAAAAATACAGCAGAGACATAATGCTGTGTATAGATGTGTCAACGTCAGTTGATTATCTGAATAAAAATATTGTAAGCGAATTGAAGGAAACGGTAAAAAATCTTCAGGGTGAAAGATTTGGAATTGTTATTTTTAATTCCAGCCCGGTGGTTCTTGCGCCTTTAACAGACGACTATGAATTTATTATTGAGCAGCTTGATTTAATAGAACAAAGCCTTGATATGCGTATTGGATATGAGAATAGTGGAGACCTTCCGTCAAACTGGATGTATCTGGATGAATATATATCAGGAGGAACTCTGATTGGTGCAGAAGAAAGAGGTAGTTCGCTGATTGGTGACGGATTGGCTTCAAGTGTATATAATTTCTCTGATTTGGAAGAGGAACGCACCAGAATTGTTATATTTTCTACAGATAATGATCTGCAGGGTACACCTATTGTTACTTTAGATGAGGCAGCAGATATATGTATAGAAAACAATGTAACAGTATTTGGCGTTGGTACCAAAGAAATGTTTGAGGAAGATATGAAGTCTATGGAAGCTGCTGTATTAAAAACGGGAGGAGCATTTTACCTGGAAGAGAAATCAGGAAGCTTTGATCAGATAGTCAGTGAAATAGAGAAGAAGAGTAAAAGCCTTGTAAAGGGTGAGCATGAAATGCAGGAGATTGGAGTTGTGGAAATCCCATTTATATTACTTCTTTTTTCTGTTTTTGCAATGATTTTGTTAACAAAGATAACTAAACGATAGGATAGAGGACGGTATGATAATAAATCCAATTATTCCAATATGGCTGATGGTAATAATATGTGTGGCTATGCTGTTTCTGAAAAGAAAGGGGATTGTACCATATATCAGACAGATAATTATTGTTATATTAGTATTTATAATAAATTTGAGAATTATGGTTCCTGACAGTAATGCAAAGGGAAAGACGCAGCAGCTTGATGCTTATGTACTATTTGTGATAGATGATACAATCAGTATGCTTGCGAGGGATTATGATGGAGATACAGAGAGACTTACAGCTGTTAAGGAAGACTGTAGTTATATAATTGATGAATTGTATGGGGCAAAGTTTTCGGTTATTACATATCACAATACGGCGAATCTTAAATCACCATTTACAGATAATGCTGATTATGCAAAAAATGTGGTGAATTCCACATATCCGTTGCATGAATTCTATGCAAAGGGAAGTTCCATGAATATATGTAAAGAATTAATGATTGAAACATTAAAAGATGCTCATGATAAGGGAGATGGAAATGTAATAGTATTCTTTATAAGTGATGGTGAGATAACTAATGAGGATACGCTTGATTCCTTTGAGGAGGCAGCTGATTATATTGATAATGGGGCTGTTCTTGGCTATGGAACTGAAGAAGGCGGAGAGATGTATGTTCAGTCATATTTTGATGATAAGCCTGAAGTTGTTAAAGACACATCTGATTATCCGTTTAAAAATGCAAAGTCAAAAATTGATGA
>JBJEMQ010000468.1:0-3770 GCA_051879755.1 Coprococcus sp.
TTTAATTTGATTCGTAAATAGTATATAAAATACGGAGGTAAAGAAATGGCAGAAAAGAAACCGGTTAAGATTACCGAGACAATATTGCGTGATGCACATCAGTCACTTATCGCAACTCGTATGACAACTGAGCAGATGCTTCCTATCGTTGATAAGATGGATAAGGTTGGTTATCATTCAGTTGAGTGCTGGGGTGGAGCGACATTTGATGCATCATTAAGATTTTTAAAGGGAGATCCATGGGACAGACTTAGAAAACTGAGAGATGGCTTTAAGAATACAAAGCTGCAGATGCTTTTCAGAGGTCAGAATATACTTGGTTATCGTCATTATGCAGATGATGTAGTTGAGTATTTTGTTCAGAAATCAATTGCAAACGGTATAGATATTATAAGAATCTTTGACTGTTTAAATGATATCAGAAATCTTGAGACTGCTGTTAAGGCATGTAATAAAGAAAAAGGACATGCACAGGTTGCTCTTTCATATACATTAGGTGATGCATATACACTTGATTATTGGAAGAATATGGCTAAGAAGATTGAAGATATGGGTGCTGATTCAATATGTATTAAGGATATGGCAGGTCTTCTTGTGCCATACAAGGCTACAGAATTGGTTCAGGCTCTCAAGGAAGGTTCAAATCTTCCTATACAGCTTCATACACATTATACGTCAGGTGTAGCTTCAATGACATATTTGAAGGCTGTTGAGGCAGGATGTGACATAATTGATACAGCTATGTCACCACTTTCAATGGGAACAAGTCAGCCGGCTACAGAAGTTATGGCTAAGACATTTGAAGGTACAGAATATGACCCTGGTTTTGACCAGAATCTTCTTGCAGAGATAGCTGATTATTTCAAGCCAATGAGAGAAGAGTGGCTTGCAAGCGGACTGCTTAATCCAAAGGTTATGGGTGTTAATGTTAAGACTCTTCTTTATCAGGTACCGGGTGGTATGCTTTCAAACCTTGTATCACAGCTCAAAGAGATGGGTGCAGAGGATAAGTTTGATGAGGTTCTTGAAGAAGTTCCAAGAGTTCGTAAGGATTATGGTGAGCCACCACTTGTTACACCTTCAAGTCAGATTGTAGGTACACAGGCTGTATTAAATGTTGTTACAGGCGAAAGATATAAGATGTGTACAAAAGAATCTAAGGCACTTGTAAGTGGTGAATATGGTCAGTCAGTTAAACCGGTTGACCCTGAGGTAAAGAAAAAGGTTATTGGCGATAAAGAACCTATTACATGTCGTCCTGCAGATTTACTTGAGAATGAGCTTGATAAGATTGAGAAGGAAATGATTCAGTACAAGGAGCAGGATGAAGATGTATTATCATATGCATTGTTCCCACAGGTTGCTCTTGATTACTTTAAGCTTAGAGAAGCTCAGAAGACGCAGGTGGATGTATCACTTGTTGAAGGCGACAGCAAGGCATATCCGGTTTAAATCTGTTTTTATGTATATAAAGAGACGGAGGGATATAGCTCCCTCCTGTCTCTTTATATTTTGTCAAATAAAAAATGCCATATAGATGGTAAATTATACATATAAATAAAATTGGGGTTGCTATGAAAATAAAACGAGAAATGACAACAACCCGGGTTATTGCCCTGGGTTTTCTTATTACAATATTAGTTGGTACGCTATTATTAATGCTGCCTTTTTCTACAGCATCAGGAGAACATACCAGTATTCTTGAAGCTTTATTTACCTCAACTACTTCTGTATGCGTTACAGGTCTTGTAGTAGTTGATACATTTTCTCATTGGAGTTTATTTGGAAAAATAATTATTTTGATACTTATCCAGATAGGTGGTCTTGGTATAATATCAATATTTACACTTCTGATGCATTTATTAAGACGAAAATTCACCTTAAAAAATTCTATGCTCATTCAGGATTCATATAATCTTAATACAAAGCAGGATTTGAAAAGGTTTACATTGCGGGTTTTTAAAGGAACCATCAGTATAGAGATACTTGGAACTTTGTTATATAGTATTACATTCTGTCAGAGATACGGATTCTTAAGGGGCTTATGGTATTCTCTGTTCAATTCGGTTTCAGCATTTTGTAATGCAGGAATTGATTTGCTGGGGAATAATAGTCTGATGGATTTTGCCCATAATCCTTTGGTTATGTTTACTACATGCTTTCTTATTATAACAGGAGGACTTGGGTTTGTTGTATGGTGGGATATAATAGATGTTCTTGCCCAGATTAGATTAAAGGATCACTGTTTTATAAATACAATAAAAAAAATAAATCTGCAAACAAAGCTTGTACTGCTTATGACCATATTGCTGATTGTATCCGGTACAGTATTTATCTATTTAATGGAACGCAACAATCCTCTTACTATAGGTGATTTTAGCGAGTGCGATAAATGGATGAATTCATTTTTCCAATCAGTTACCTTTAGAACAGCAGGTTTTTATTCATTCCCTCAGGAGGGATTGTATGATGCTACAGCATTATTTGGTATGACATTTATGTTTATAGGAGGTTCGCCTGTAGGTACGGCGGGTGGTGTAAAGACTGTAACAATAGCAGTTGTTTTCCTGAATTTTATGTCTGCGATAAGAGACAGAAATGATATAGTGGTATTTAAGAGAAAGATACCGAATGTGACTGTAAAAAAGGCCGTAACAATATTATTTATAAGTATGTCACTTATAATTATTATGACTATATTATTACTCATAACAAATGATTATGTTGGTTCTTTTGTTGACTGTATGTTTGAAGTGGTAAGTGCCATAGGTACTGTTGGTTTATCAAGAGGTCTTACAGCTTCACTTAATACAATAGGAAGAATAATAATTATAATATGTATGTATCTGGGAAGAATAGGTCCTATATCTATGACTGTGGCATTAAGTTCTCAGAATGTAAGGAAAAATCTTGTTCATTATCCTGAAGAAAATATTATTGTGGGATAATTGAAAATATGTGAAAGGAAAATTATTATTATGAAGAAATCATTTGCAGTATTTGGAATAGGAAGATTTGGTACAAGTATAGCAAATACACTTATGAGCCATGGTGCACAGGTGCTGGCAATAGACAGCGATCCGGATGTTATAAAAAAGATATCATCACAGGTAACATGTGCCGTTAGCATAAACGTGTGTGATGCCAATGCTATAAAGGAGGTTGGCCTTGAAAATATAGATGCTGTTATTGTGGCAATGGGACATAGTCTGGAAGCAAGTGTGATGACAATAATGACAGCTAAAGAGCTTGGAGTTCCGTTTGTTATGGCAAAAGCAAATAGTGATGAAATGGCAAAAATATTTTTAAAGGTAGGAGCAGACAGGGTTGTATTTCCTGAAAAAGATGCCGGCGTTCATGCTGCAAGGAAATTGTTATTTGACAGTTTTATAGAATATTTTGAAATTGATAAAAATCTTGGTATTGCTGAAATCAAGGCAAAACCGGAATGGATAGGAAAAACAATCAAGGAACTTGACCTTCGTAAGAAATATAAGTTGAATGTTATTGCCGTAAAAAATGATAATAATATGGCGACTGAGGTAAATCCGGATGAAATACTTAAGGAAAATGCCATACTTATTGTTGTACTTTCAAATGCGCAAATTAATAAGTTAATGTGATAAACTGAAAACTTGAGGTTTATATAAATGAAAAAGATAGTAGTTATAGGTGGTGGCGCTGCGGGAATGATGGCTGCTATAACTGCCGGAGAAAAAGCAAAGGTCATATTAGTAGAAAAAAATGACAGATTGGGGAAAAAACTGTTT
>JBJEMQ010000469.1:0-3760 GCA_051879755.1 Coprococcus sp.
GTCCACGGAATACTGTATGAGCAAGGTTGAAGATGATTTTATGGCGAAAGCTCCTACAGATGTTGAGGACCTATGGAGGTTTATTGATGAGATACCATATTGGACAGCAGAAAAACATGGTAAGAAGTACAGACTGATGTATCAGGTCTATACTCACCCGAAATACAGAGAATATGGTCAGAGATTTTTTGCCGGTGTTGATAAGCGTTATACAGAATATGCGAAAAGCTTAGAAGGTAAGCTCGGAATTCCTCATCAAAAGCTGACACCGCTTATTTTCATTCTGATAAGAGCGTGTGTGCATTACGCATTGTTTGAGGATGAGTTTTATCTGAAATCACAGATAGATGTGCTAAAGGAGAGCTTGGAGTTATTTATTATGAAGTATAACCCAAAAGCAAGAACGGGTGTTATGACAGAATAAGTAAAATAAAAATATCAAGGGAGGTAGAATTGATGAAGAAACGAATTATAAGCATGATGCTAGTAATATGCATGGTGCTTATGCTTGTACCGCCAAGTGTAACTGTATTTGCAGAAGGTGAAGACGATACTAGTACGGGCAAGCAGCCGAGCGTGACAGCATATGCAACAAAGGAGCAGTTGATGGATGATACATTTGCTCCAAAATCAGAGGGGACAGCTGATAATATAGGTAAGCTGGCATTTGGTAAAAACAGCGATGGTATGCCACTGCAGTGGTATATCCTTGGAAAGGATAGCGGCGTATCCGGTGATAATACTATAATCGTTGCTGCAGACCCAATAGTTGGAAATCAGGTGTTTAATAGTTATTTGGACAATAAAACATATGATTATTATGCTAAAACAGGTTATGGAGATGATGGAGGCAGTATAGAAGTATCAGCAAATCACTACGGAGCAAGCGAGCTTCGTAATGTGCTTGGCGATATGGTAGCGGATTTGAATACTACATATTTCACTGCAGCCGAGAAAGGCTTGATGAATGCTACTAGTGTGACAACTTATGATAGCAAAAATGATAATGACTATACCACCACAGACAAGCTGTATGTACTTGCAGCGGAGGATGGTATAAATAGCACAGTATTAGAAGCAGGAAGTAATAATCAGACAGTACTTGATATGACAAAATATGAGTTTAGTGGAGATACATACTGGCTGCGAACACCTTATCTTAGTGGTGTGCTTAACGCGGAGCCAAGCAATCGCCTCAACAGCTATGGCCTTCGAAGTAATATAGATGTTCGCCCTGTTTCAAACCTGGATTTGTCTTCTGTTATGTTCGCATCCGCTGCACTAGGAGGAGCAGGAGGTACTATTAATTCTGTAATGCCGATGACACTTAGATTTGATGGCTTGAAAAAGGCAATTGGAACAGTAACATATGATTCAACATCAGTATATAATCCAACAAGTAAAATTGTTGCACATAAGGATGCAAATGCGACTGGAACAGTATACCTCATGATTCAGGGCAATAACGGTACTGAAGATTGGTTTTTCAGCATTCCGGTTGAGGAAACAACAGTATTTACGTTAGAGGATGTTGCAAAGAATTATTTGGGTACAACAGACGTATGTTTTGATAACTGCAAAATCTGGTTGGAAACAAAGGATGCAGAAGATGGCTTGATATATGCAGTAGAAGCAGAAGTGAGTACATACCTGGTAAACCTTAACACAAACGGTGGTACAATCAATAGTGGTAATGTAAGCAGTTATACATCAGGACAGGGAGCAACACTGCCAACAGATGTTACCAGAAAAGGCTATGCATTAGTGGGCTGGTATGATAATCAAGAATTAACAGGAGATCCTGTAAAGGCAATTAGCGCTACAGATAATGGCGGCAAAACCTTCTATGCAAAATGGGAGCATGCTCACAATCTGACTCTTGTTGCAGAAAAACCTGCTACATGTACTACATCAGGTAGCAAGGCATACTATACTTGTGATGGCTGTGACGCATGGTTTAAAGATGAAGCAGGTAGTGTAGAAATCACCAATCACAATAGTGTTATTATAAATGCACTTGGTCACAAGAACAAAACTACAGTAACAAAAGCAACAACAAGCTCAAACGGAAAGATTGTTAAGAGTTGTACTGTATGTAATAAAACTCTTGCTACAACAGTAATTCCAAAGGTATCAAGCATTAAGCTTAAGACAACAAACTATATTTACAATGGTGGAGTAAAGAAACCGGCTGTAACCGTTCTTGATGCTAAGGGAAATGTAATCCCATCAACTCACTATACAGTAAAATATGCAAGTGGCCGCAAGAATGTCGGAAGATATAAGGTGACCGTTACATTTAAGCGTACGAGTGATAAATATAGCGGTTCAAAGTCTACTTACTTCTATATCAACCCTAAGGGTACCACGATAGCAAGTACATCCGGAGCTAGTAAGGCATTTACTGTTAAGTGGAATAAACAGTCGACAAACATGGCATCAACGAAGATTACAGGATATCAGATTAGATATAGCACATCATCGAAGATGACAAATGCTAAGACTCAGACTATTAAGGGCTACAAGAACGTAAGTAAGAAGGTTACCAATCTAAAGGCCAAGAAGACATATTATGTACAGGTAAGAACATATAAGTCTGTGAGCGGTAAGATTTATTACTCATCATGGAGTAAGACAAAAACAGTTAAAACAAAATAGATTGACAAATAGTAAATGAGTATTAACATGGCCGCCTGGCTATTCAATTAGGAAAGCCGGGCGGCTGTTTTTTGTTGCGGGGAATCGCGGTAGTGATTGATTTGACTTGAGCAAATTGTATTTTATCTTTACATTGCAACAATATTATTGACGATGTATAAGATTGCGAAGGTTCTTGGGGTATCGATTGACTCGATGCAGGTGTTTTGGAGGTAGAGGAAGAGCCGGCTGAAAATGCGGTAGGATCTATCAAAGTATTCCAAGGATTTCTTGGGAGACTTTAATCTTTTAAGCTGTCTAACATAAAATTTGTCTTGACATATGTATCAGATTGATATATATAATATATAAACAATGTATCAGTTTGATATAAGGAGAGTGCTAATGAAAAGACAGAATATTAGAAAATTACTATTGATTATTTCCATGCTTTTGTTTCCGATTACAATTTGGTATATGTCCCCTTATTTGATTATTCAAGGAGCTATGGAAGGTATTGTATCAGGAAGTTTTATTGTATTTGTATTGATGCTGTTGGGGTCTGTTTTATTCGGCAGATTGTTTTGCGGGTGGATTTGTCCTATGGGCGGCATGCAGGAATGCTTATTTGCTGTAAATGATAAATCTCCTAAACAAGGCTGGAAAAACAATATTAAATATGTTATTTGGTTGGTGTGGATTGTTACGGTAATTGTATGTTTTATATATAGAAAAAAAGAAATTACCATTGATTTTTTTTATATGACAGATCATGGGATTTCCGTTACTGAAATATACAATTATGTGATTTACTATGGAGTGATATTTTTAATATTAATACCGGCAGTACTTTTCGGAAAAAGAGTTTTTTGCCATTATTTTTGTTGGATGGCACCATTTATGGTTATAGGAACTAAAATCAGACATTTGCTGCATTTGCCGGGAATACATATTGTGTCCGAGAAAGAGAAATGTATTTCCTGTAAAAAATGTAATCAGAAATGTCCGATGGAATTAAATGTGGCAGAATTTGTAAAGGATAATCATGATTTTGGTGCAGAATGTATTCAATGTGGTGTATGTGTGGATAAATGCCGTTTCAATGCAATTTATAAAGAGTAAT
>JBJEMQ010000470.1:0-17298 GCA_051879755.1 Coprococcus sp.
AGAATCCCATTTAATTTTGTATATCTGATGACTGATAGGGAAAAAATGTCAGAAATAGAGGCTATAGCAATAACTCTGTCACTTATACCGGGAGTTCCGTATGCAGTTGTGAAATATCTTCTGATTGGATGTTGGTCTTATGCCGAGACACTAGTAGAGGTTAAATCTCTGCTTGCAGGTAATAAAATACCTTATCTGAAGAGTAAAGAGACATGGCTTACGGATATAAACAATATGGGAAATCTGGGTAATATAGAAAGTCTTGGTTATGAGGGACCGGCAGGGATTGATTATGAGGGATTCCTGATGCTGCTTATGGCAGAGCACATAGACAAGCTATATTACAGAATGGCAGATGTAATACAGCTTAATATGCGGCAGATAAATGACAGCTTTAGAATGGAGAATATGATTTCTGCATGCACATTTGATATAAGTGGAAGCTGCGGCAGAAGATATAATGATTTTATAAAGTCACAGAATGGAGTGACCATGCCGGATGGAAAAGTATATAAGTATAATCTGTCCATAGAAACAGGTTATTAGTAAAGAGAGGTGGGTTATGTATGTTCTCTTATTGTATAAGCAATTTGTCAAAAATTAATATTTGTAATAATGAAGTAATGCCTCTCCAAGCACATACCCGTTTAATCATATTTAGTAGAAAACATTTGCGCAGTAAGAGAATATACATGACCCACCTTTTAAAAATGGATGAGGGAAGCGCAACACTGGAGGCAGCTCTTATATTACCTGTATTTATATTTGCGATGCTTGTGATATATAGTATGGGATGTGCCATATGTACGAGAACTGTAGTTTACGAAGCCATGCAGGAGACGGTACAGTATATGGCTGAATATGCATATATGTATGATAGGGCAGCCGAAGCAGCGGATGTTGATTATGAAGGAAGTGCAGCAGGTACAGCAGTTAATGTTGCAACAGCTTATGGAAAACTTGGTGGATATATAGATGATAAGGAGCTTGTTGATAAGTATGTATCAGGAGGAGTATCCGGAATTATCATAATGCAGGCCGAGCTAAATGATGATGGTTACATATATATGGATATTGCATATCAGCTTGCAGTAGATGTGCCGTTAGTTGGCAATCTGTGCAGTAGTGTGACTGAGAGCATACGTCAAAAGGCGTATCTGGGAAATAGCATAATATCAGATGAGACACAGGAGGAGTATGTATATGTTGCAGAAAATCAATCGGTATATCATACAACAAGAAGCTGTTATCATATACGGCTTTCTGTTATGCAGATATCAGAGAAAACCTTAAATTCCAGGTATTCCTCGCTTAAGCCATGCGATTTTTGTGTAAAAGAGGGTGTAACGAAAAATATTGTATATGTAACTGAGGAAGGAGATAAATACCATTATTCAAGAGTGTGTCGGGGACTTAAAAGAACTGTATACAGAGTGAAGAAGAGTGAATGCCAGGATTTGCCACCCTGTAGCAATTGTGGGCAGTGAGTGTACATATTTTTAATAGGTTTTATGATTTGACGCGGTAAGAATGCAAGGGCATTCTTTGAAGCATAGGGAAATATATTCAGGTAATGGAGTGAAGCGGATGATAATTAAGAACAATGGTTCAAATTCAAAATATACAGGTAAAAAAATAGAACTTTACTTAAAAGGGATTTTGCGTGAAGATACAGGAAGTATAGTTATAGAAATGTGCTTTATTGCACCGATATTAATAGGAGCTGTTTTGTTTTCCATAAGTCTCTTCCTGGTTGTAATGAACAAAAGTATAGCTATGGGTGAGCTTTATGAAGCGTTGTATGGGAAAGAGATGTATTTACTGGATTATGGTACGGATTATAAAACGGTTATAAAAGCAAATATTGAGAATTGTGCAGGCAGACAAATGGCATTGGCAGATAATATTGATGTAAATATCAGTGAGAATAGAAATGATGGTACGCTTATCAATAATATGGAAGGGTTTGACAAGGGTGAGTTTAAGATAAGCATGAATTATGAAAATATGTGCAAGGGAATTATTATGCTGCCTGACAGCAGTTTTGAGACGGGATATGAAGCCCGACAGGAAATAAGAGATACGAGTAATAATCTAAGGAGGTGGCAGATATATGGAAATGAGCTGTCGGACTGATGGAATTAATTCATATTTGGTAATCGATGATATAGATATTTCCGGGGAATCATATGAGATTAATATGATAAATAATAATGATATAGAAGGTCTGCTGCCTTTTGAATTCAGAAGTCTTAATGAAACAGGAATGATATATTACAGAATTAATGGATGTGCGGGAATAAATCAGCTTGTATCGGCAGATGGCTTAGAGACAGATTATATTGAGCGGTTAATATCATCTGTAATAAGTCTGATATCTGATTTAAATATGTATATGCTAAGTCCTGATAATCTGATTATAGATATAAATAATGTGTATTACGATAATATAAATAAGTTGTTTAGATTTGCATATTTACCTGATTATAATGTGGATATAAGGAAGCAGATAAAAGCACTGGTAGAGGAAGGTATAAAGCTGACAAATCATAGGAATCATAAGGCAGTAGATTATATATATGGAATATACGATATAGTAATTAAACCCAATTATGATATAAAGGAAATCGAAAATTACATAAATGCAGATAAGGGCAGGTGCAATGAGGAGCAATGTAATGTTAATTCAGCACCGGATATTCCGGATAGGAGAGGACTTGTAGATGAATTGTTCTCTAATGAACCTGATATTGTTCAGATAAATGTCAATGATTTTTCAGATGCAATGAATGAAAACAGCCGGATACCTGAAGTAGTTTCCCAAAAGAATAATGAGAATCCGCAAAATATTTATAAGAAAATATGTATCATAAGTATAGTGATAACTGGTATAGCCGGACTTCTGATAGCATTCAGGCAGTTTAGAAATACAGGGCATATAGAATATGTGAAGCCGCTTATGGGGGTACTTATTCTTATGGCAGTAGAATGTTTTGTATATCTGCAGATAAGCAAACGTGATGCTGATGCTGCTGATTTGCCTGAAAAGGGGAAGGATAATTTATTTAAAAGAGATAAGACTGTACATGAAAGCGTAGTTATGGGGAAACCGAGACTTGAGACAGTTAAAGAGGTGGAATTATCTGAAAACTATGATGGTACTTCTATTTTAAATATAGGAGAGGATACATCAGTATTGCTTACAGCAAGTGAATATGTACCGGTATCGGGAAGAGAACAAAAAATGGCAGCAGCATACAGATTAATACCATGTAATCAAAGCACAGCCGGACCGATAGATATATATTCCGACCCGGTAGTAGTAGGAAGAGATGGAGGACGGGTTAATTATGTAATAGACAATAAAATGATAAGCCGTATTCATGCAAAAATATATATAGACAATAATCATCTTATTATAGAAGATATGTCTTCTACAAATGGTACATATATAAATAGTTGTATTCTGGAAGCAAAGCATCCGGTTATGGCGGGTAAGGGAGATATTATCAGCTTCGGAAATGTAAGCTTTTGTGTTGATACATAAAGATTAATTGATAAGAGGTTCGGCAACCTCTTATTTTTGCATATATAATTATTTCTTAAGACAGAATATCAAATAAAAATTTTGGTTTACTTCTATTGATAAAAAATACTGACGAAAAACACACGACAAATGCTGACGAAAAATATATGATAAAAATACTGACGAAAAACACACTATAAAATTCAAGACAGAATATAACGAATATTTCATTGATATAAAAGCTCTTTTCAGATATAATATAGTTTATGATTTGATGCAAAATACCCGTGACGAAAGTCTGGAGAAAATGCAAGAAGGTAACTATACTGCTATATAAAAGATTCGGAGGAATGAACCATGTCATACATGGCATTATATAGAAAATGGCGGCCTGACACCTTTGAAGAGGTAAAGGGGCAGGATCACGTTGTTACTACATTAAAAAACCAGATAAAAAATGACAGAATAGGACATGCATTTTTATTCTGCGGAACGAGAGGAACCGGTAAGACTTCCATAGCTAAGTTATTTGCAAAGGCGGTAAACTGCGAGCATCCTGTTGATGGAAGTCCATGTAATGAATGTGCAAGCTGTAAGGCTATAGCGCGTTCTGCTTCAATGAATGTAATAGAGATAGATGCAGCATCAAACAATGGTGTGGATAACATAAGACAGATACGGGAAGAGGTACAGTATCCTCCAACAGAGGGCAGGTATAAGGTATATATAATTGATGAGGTTCATATGCTTTCAGCAGGAGCTTTCAATGCGCTTCTTAAGACACTTGAGGAGCCACCATCATATGTTATATTTATTCTGGCTACCACAGAATCACATAAGATTCCTATAACTATCTCATCAAGATGTCAGAAATACGATTTCAGAAGAATATCTGTGGAGACCATTTCGGACAGATTAATGACACTGCTGGGACGTGAAAATGTTGAAGCTGAGAAGAGAGCGGTGGATTATATCGCCAAGGCAGCAGATGGCTCAATGAGAGATGCGTTAAGTATATTAGACCAGTGTATAGCGTTTAATCTCGGACAGAAGCTTACATATGATATGGTGCTTGAAACTATAGGTGCAGTTGATATAGATATATTTGATAAACTGTTTTGTATGGTAATAGACTTGAATGTGGCAGGTGCTATAGATGTAATAGACGAGGTAGTATGGCAGGGCAGTGAATTATCGAGATTTGTAAGTGAGTTTACCTGGTTTTTGAGAAATATACTTCTGGTTAAAGTATCAGATGATGCAGACGGCAAGCTTGACATGACTGCTGAGAAGCTTCAGAGAATAAAAGAATTGTCAGGTATGATTGATACTGAAACACTCATAAGATATATAAATGTATTTTCTGATACAGCTGCAAGTATAAAATATGCAGCCCAGAAAAGAGTTGTTTTGGAACTTGCGGTTATAAAACTGTGCAAGCCGGAGATGGAGACTGATTATGAAAGTCTGTTAGACAGGATAAGGGTGCTTGAGAAGAAGTTGGAACAGGGTGTACCGGGAGGTATGCTATCTGATGATATGATAAAACAGCTTATGTCGCAGATGGTTGAAAATGGTATGCTGCAATTAGGAGGACAGTCAGAGCCACATAATAATGGTAATAATGAAGAGACAGGTGCAGTGCTTGCAAATAAATTGAAGAATAACCTGCCTGAGGCTGATTATAATGAGCTTATGGAATTTATCGAGCAATGGGACATTATAGCTTCCGGTTATCAACATATTACAAGATCTTATTTGGATAAGGCGAGCATTAATCTCGATGGAGATGGAAAAGGACTTCTTCTTACATTTGTGGATGAACCGGAGAATAAAAGGGCTATAGAGTATTTCAAAAACAAAGAAAAAATGGCTGTATTAAAGAATCATATAGAGGAAACTACAGGAAGAAAATGCAATATAGCTTTGAGAGTTATTTCAAATGACATAGAGGCAAAAAGAGAAGCTGATGAAAATAATCTTTTAAAAATAAATTTTAAAGTAGATTATAAATAGTAAAAATTTTAAGGAGGACTAAATAACAATGGGTAAAGGAAAAGGATATAATGTAGGTATGATGCCTGGTAATATGAATAATCTTATGAAGCAGGCACAGAGAATGCAGAAGCATATGGAAGAAACTACAAAGGAGCTGGAAGATAAGATATATGAGTCTTCAGTAGGTGGCGGCGTAGTTACAGCTAAGGTATCAGGCAAGAAGGAGCTTATGGAGATAAAGCTTGATCCTGAGGTAGTAGATCCTGAGGATATTGATACTTTGGAGGATCTTATTATATCAGCAGTAAATGAAGCCTTCAGAATGCAGGATAAAGATTATAATGAAAATATGTCCAAGATATCCGGTGGCATGAATCTGGGAGGATTACCTTTCTAATGGATGTCTACGGAGGAGAAGTAAATAAACTTATAGAGGAGTTAGGGCGACTCCCCGGAATTGGTTCAAAAACTGCACAGAGATTGGCATTTCATATAATAAGTATGCCGGAGGAGAGTGCAGTTTCTCTTGCTAATTCTATTATACAGGCAAAAAAGAATATAAAATACTGTAAATGTTGTTATACTATAACTGACAGAGAAGTATGTCCTATATGTAGTGCTCCCGGTAGAAATCACAGGCTTATTATGGTTGTTGAGACACCGAGAGATTTGGCAGCATATGAGAGGACGGGAAGCTTTGAAGGAATATATCATGTCCTTCATGGAGTTATAAATCCTGCGCTTGGTATAGGACCGGCAGATATAAAAATTGCAGAGCTTATGAAAAGGCTTCAGGATGATGTTGATGAGCTTATTATAGCTACAGGTTCAGGTCCTGAGGGTGAAGCAACTGCAATGTATATTTCAAAGTTGGTCAAGCCGGCAGGAATAAAAGTCAGCCGTATAGCCAGTGGCGTTCCGGTTGGTGGTGATTTGGAATGTATAGATGAAATTACCTTACTTCGAGCACTTGAAGGCAGGGTTTACTTATGATTTGCTGCAGCATAAAAGCGGCGGCTTAAAATTTACAAAGAAAGAGGTGTCAATTATGTTACGAGTTGGATTTCTTACAAGCGGTGGTGATTGCCAGGCACTAAATGCCACCATGCGAGGCATTGCAAAGGGTTTATATGAGCTCTTTGATGAGGTTGAAATTTATGGTTTCCTTGAAGGCTATAAGGGGCTTATGCGAGAAAATTATGTGAAGATGAAACCATCAGATTTCTCAGGGATTATCACTAAAGGTGGTACTATCTTAGGAAGCTCAAGACAGCCGTTCAAATTGATGGGAGAGCCTACTGAGGATGGATTGGATAAGGTAAAGTCTATGAAGGAAACATACAAGAAGCTTAAACTCGATTGTTTGTGCGTGCTTGGAGGAAATGGTTCCCAGAAAACTGCAAATCTCCTTAGCCAGGAAGGTTTAAATGTTATCGGTCTGCCAAAGACTATAGATAACGATTTATGGGGAACAGATATGACATTTGGTTTCCAGAGTGCAGTAGATATTGCTACAAATACAATAGACTGTATCCATACTACGGCAGCTTCACATAATAGAATATTTATAGTAGAAATCATGGGACATAAGGTAGGATGGATTACTCTTCATGCAGGTATTGCGGGAGGTGCAGATGTTATTCTGCTTCCTGAGATTCCTTATGACATTAAGAAGGTATATGAGGCGATAGATAAGAGAACAAAGAATAAGAAGGGCTTCACGATACTTGCAGTTGCAGAAGGAGCGATATCAAAAGAGGTTGCGGAACTGCCTAAGAAGAAGAGAAAAGAAGCCATAGCAAACAGTCCGTATCCTTCAGTAGCATATGAGATAGCAGATAAGCTTAAACAGTTTACAACACAGGATATAAGAATTGCTATTCCGGGTCATACTCAAAGAGGCGGAAGCCCTGATGCATATGACAGAGTCTTATCTTCAAGATTTGGTGCAAAAGCAGCAGAATTGATTAAGGCAAAGGATTTTGGCAAGCTTGTTGTTTTGCTGAATAATGAAGTAACCGCCATACCTCTTTCGGAGTCGGCAGGTAAATTAAAATATGTATCACCTGATGATGATATAGTACGAGAAGCAAGAACCTTAGGAATTTCATTTGGTGATTAATTGTCACATAAGTCTCCCTGTTTGCATATTAGAATAATAGAAAATATTGCAAATAGGGAGATTTGTATGAATAGTGAATATAGATATATTCCGTATAGTCCTGATGACGAAAATCTCAGGGGATTAATACAAAGTGGTAATGTATATAATATAAAAAGAGGAATGTCCGGTATATTGCTGCCGGATGAGCCATATTCAGATATTGATGAAGCATGGCGGGATCTTAAGACCATAAAGGAGATGTATCCTGCCAGACTTAAAATGATAAGTGCAATGGTTGAAGAAGAATGCGACAAACTGGAATATGATGGAAGCCCTATGCTTGCAGAATATCCTGATAAGGAGCAGATGCGGAAGATTGCAAGAGATATATATGAGAAGCTTGATATAAAAGAAGATGTAGAGTTTCCTGATGATGTGGCAGCATCATATAATCCGCCACCATATGTACCAAAAGGACCGGGATGCGTTAACTGTATGATGAGAAATATTGTAGAGCTTTTGGTATGTAACGAATTCTTTTGCAGACGAGACAGGCACAGGAGACGAAGAAGAAGGTTTTATTAGTGAAGAAAATTGGAAATGTACTAATCAGAGTTATAGTGATGATAATTGTATTTATTATTACTGTACATTTTGTAAATAAATTTCAAAATAGAGAATATGAAAATCTCGCAACAGAGATGGAAGAGGCGCAGTTGCCGCTTGCATATGTGAGATATGAAGACAGCTATATAAACTGTATGCATGGATATACCACAACTGTGGATACAACGCTGTTAAGAGATACCATAACACCGATAGATGAAAATAAAAATATTACTATTGTAGTAGATGACAATAAAGATTATGCAAAAAGTTATGCCTATGAGCTTAGGTCTATTGCAGGTGATTCACTTATAGAAAATGGGGAACTTGAGGCATCTGATGGTCCGGATGGAAATGCTTGGCTTGAGGTAAATATTCGTATGGATGTTGAGCCTGATATGGAATATATGCTGATAATAAAGCTTACAGGCGCAAATGACCAGATAGTCAGATATTATACAAGAGTGGTTGTAAATGCAGATTATCATGCAGATGAATTATTGAAGTTTGTAAATGAATTTCATGCCGCAACTTATGATGCAGATGCATATAAAGAGGAATCTATAGTATATAAATGTCAGCAGGAATATAACAATGAGAAGAAAAAAACACTTCCTGATTATGGACTGGGGCATGTAAATCTTGGTTCATCATATGAAGCGCTTATGTGGAATGGGTTAGAACCAATGGCAATTACATCTATTATACCAAGTATAAAAGAAATAGATGTAAATTATGCAGTTATAGAACTGGACTACAAGATGACATCTACAACAAGTGAAGATACGACCAGCTATTATTCTACAAAGGAATATTACCAGGTGAGTTTTAATGAGGGTGAAATATACCTGATAAATTTTGACAGATATGTGGATGAATATTTTTGCAGAAATGAAGTTGATACATTAAATAATGTGTATGAAATAGGTATCGTTTCAGACCCACTGCTGGAATACAGATATAGTTCAGATAATAAGAAGCTGTCCTTTGTCAGAAATGGTCAGCTATGGATGTATGACTATGGAAAAAATCAGATATCACTTGTATATAGTTTTTGGATGGATGATTTTGAAAATGCTGCAAATACCTATGATAATTATGATATAAATATAATATCTATGGATGATAATGCAAATATATGCTTTGCTGTTTACGGATATATGAACAGAGGTATGCATGAAGGTCAACTGGGTATATCTCTATATGAATTTGATGCAGAAAGCATGGAATTAGAAGAACTTTTATTTGTAGAGAATGATGTGCCATATGAAGCTATGAAGAGCGAGTTATCAAAGCTTACTTATTATGATGGAGAATGTTTTTATTTTATGCTCGGAGGCAAGGTAAATAAAATAGATATTGCAAATAAGCAGTTATCATATCTTGTGGATGGGTTGTCAGCAAATAATATTTATACATCGAAGAATATGGAAGCTGTTGCATATGGAGTGAGTGATAATCAGACTGATAATAATAAGCTTACACTTATCAATTTAAAAACAGGTAACAGCTATGATATAGCAGCAGCGTCAGATGAATGTCTTATATGCTATGGATTTAAGGATTCTGATATGGTATATGGAGTTTCTGATATCTCAGATAAAAGTGTGCAGAAGGATATGAAGTCTTTTAAAGATACAAGGCTTTCAGATGATTTTGCAGATACAATTCCAACGGACAGAATTTATATTGTTGATGAAAATGGAAACCAGATAAAAGAATATAGAAAAACGGATTATTATATAGCGCAGGTTGATATTGAAACGGATTTGCTTTATCTTACAAGGTGTAAAAAGACAGAAAACAGTTTTACTGCTGATTCAGATGATTTCATTACTTTTAAGGAGGATGAAGAAAATCCGGGCATAACAACAGTATTCAGAAATTCTGAATATGGATTTACAAAACTTTATTTTGCTGTTCCTGAGGGAATATACCTGACCTATGTACCAAATCTTAATATAACAAAGAATAAGATAAAAAATGATGTAGTAAATATGGTAGTTTCCATACCAAATGATAAGTCTAATTATATGGTTTATGATAATCTGGGGCTTTCCAGGATATTTGCTGTTGCAGGTGATGCCATTAATTACGCTATAGATATATCAGGTATTGCAGTTTCCAAGAATGGTGAGGTAATATACAGAAAGACAGAAAATCAGGAATATAATACTATTGCATCTGCTATATTCCATCATAGTTCAGGAAGTGTGGATGCTTCTTTGCAGGATTGTTTATATATGGTACTTACCTATCAGGGGGTAACATTATCTTATAATGATTTATCAGGGTATACAGAGCCAACAGATGCATTGAATACCTATGGAGTATATGAAGGAATAGACATATCCGGTCTGAGTCTGGAGATGCTGCTTGGCTATGTTGGTGACGGAGTGCCTGTTATCAGTCGAATAAATGATGGAAGATATGTATTAGTAGTAAGCTATAATAGCATGGACGTAAGATATTATGACCCTGTGGAAGATGAGGAAATAGTGAAATCCAGAGAAGATTTTGAGGATTATATGGAAGCGGGAGGCAATATATTATACAGTTATGTAAATAATTAAGAAATTAAAAAAGCTACCAAAACAGTTTTATTAAGGCTGCTTTGATAGCTTTTTTTAATGTATTATATAAAATCTTATTCTTCTGAGATGGTGCCAACCGGGCATGCTCCAGCGCATGAGCCACATGAAATACACTGTGAACCATCAATTACGAATACACCGCCATTTTCACTAATAGCGCCAACCGGACATGAACCAGCACAAGAACCACAGCCGATACATGAATCTCCAATAACAAATGCCATATTATATGTCCTCCTTTTGAGTAATATTAATCATAAACCTATTTTAAAACAAAATGTGCCATATATCAAGTATTAATAATAATTTTCACCTTATTACCGATATTTCCCGGTAAATGATAATTTATGTCAGATAGCAATTCATATATTATTCGTGCCGGTTATGCTTTTCTAATTCAGCGCGACGTTCTTTCATGGCATCGAGAATAATCTGCTTTGCTTTGACAGCATCATCATTTGAAAGCGGCTTTGTATCTTTGAGAGGATAGTCAATTCCAAGCTTTTTATATTTAACAACTCCCATATCGTGATAAGGAAGAACCTCAAGCTGTTTAACATTGTTGAGTTCAGCCATGAAATAACCTATACGCTTCAGATACTCAGGCTTATATGTTATATCCGGAACAATAACATGTCTTATGCGGATTGCATTACCCTTTTCGTCGGCATATCTGGCAAAATCCAGAATGTTGTCAATTGGCTGCTTGGTCAGCTTCTTGTGTTCTTCAGGATCTATATGCTTTATATCAAGCATGATAAGATCTGTAACTTTAAGAAGTCTGTCGTATTTTGCCAAAAGTTCAGGGTTGTTGCGTCTGAACATTATACCCGATGTATCAAGACATGTGTGTATATCTCTCTTTTTTGCAGCTTCAAACAATTCTATAAGAAAATCAATCTGCATAAGAGGTTCGCCGCCTGTTGCGGTAATTCCTCCATTTGTATAGAAAGTTTTGAGAGATTCATATTGCTCCATTAATTCGTCTACAGTTTTATCTTCTCCGCCCTTCATATCCCATGTATCGGGATTGTGGCAGTACATACATCTCATTGGGCATCCTTTAAAGAAAACGACAAAACGCATGCCCGGGCCATCTACTGTACCACATGTTTCTATAGAATGAATATGTCCAATCATTTAAAAATCTCCTGTTATTATAATAAAGACAAGGACAAATGCCCTTGTCTTTATCGTTAGTTAATAATATTATCGTACAAATCCCAATTACATTGCCTCATGGAATGTTCTTGAGATAACATCTGCCTGCTGCTCAGGTGTAAGCTTAATGAAGTTTACAGCATAACCTGAAACACGAATTGTAAGCTGTGGATAGTTCTCAGGATGCTTCTGAGCATCAAGTAATGTATCACGATTTAAAACGTTTACATTGAGATGGTAACCACCATCTGCTACATAACCATCTAACATATTTACTAAGTTATCTACCTGCTGTGTACTAGCTGCCATTATTTTATTCCTCCTAATCTTTATATAATTCTTCGTCCATTCCTTCCATCAAAGTTGGAACGCTACAAGCGAGATCCCCCTTTGCGCAGTCAAGACATCCTAATGTTTCTTCGGTCTTCTGGCCCGCTGCAACGGTTTCATCAACGGAAACATTAACGTGACCATGACCGTTACCCATCATGTTATCTAACATTGCAACAATGTCATCTACCTGACTCTTATCTGCCATAATAAACCTCCAGATATGATATATCTATATGGGAGAGTGTGATGTAACTCTCCACATACAGACTAATTATACATTTAAATTATTTGCTTAAGTCGATATCGATATCGCCAACAAATACCTGATCTTCCTTACCAAGTGCACCTGGGATGATTGAGAATGTATTTGAAATACCATCCTGAGCATCCTTGAAAGGAATCTTAGCAACTGATGCAAGAGAAGCTACTGCACCATGGCTATCTCTCTTATGAAGTGGGTTAGCACCTGGAGCAAATGGAGCACCATGCTTTCTACCACAAGGTGTATCACCTGTATTCTTACCATATGTTACATTTGAAGTAATTGTAAGAATTGACTGTGTAGGAATACCATTTCTGTATACATGCTGCTTTCTGAGCTTATCCATAAATGTTGTAACGATATTTGTAGCAATTTCGTCAACTCTGTCATCATTGTTACCATACTTAGGGAAGTCACCCTCTGTATTGTAGCTTACTACGATACCCTGCTCGTTACGGATAGGAGTAACCTTAGCATACTTTATAGCTGATAATGAGTCAGCAACGATTGAAAGACCTGCAACACCTGTTGCGAAGTATCTCTTTACATCTCTGTCATGTAAAGCCATCTGGATTCTTTCATAAGCATACTTATCATGCATGTAGTGAATGATGTTAAGTGCGCTTACATAAACCTTAGCTAACCATTCCATCATGTCATCAAACTTAGACATTACATCATCATAATCAAGTGGGCCGTCACCAACAACAGGACGATACTTAGGACCTACCTGAACTCCTGTACACTCATCAACACCACCGTTGATAGCGTAAAGTAAGCACTTAGCAAGGTTTGCACGAGCTCCGAAGAACTGCATTTCCTTACCGATAACCATTGAAGATACGCAACATGTGATACCATAATCATCACCATGAATAGGTCTCATAAGGTCATCGTTTTCGTACTGTATTGATGAAGACTTAATTGACATCTTAGCACAGAACTGCTTCCATCCCAGAGGAAGTCTTGTTGACCAGAGAACTGTCATGTTTGGCTCTGGAGCTGTACCAAGGTTATTAAGTGTATTGAGGAAACGGAATGAAGTCTTTGAAACTAATGTACGTCCGTCAACACCCATACCACCAAGAGACTCTGTTACCCAAACCGGGTCACCGGCAAATATCTGGTTGTATTCAGGTGTACGAGCAAACTTAACGCAACGAAGCTTCATAACGAAGTGATCGATAAACTCCTGAATCTCTTCCTCTGTAAATGTACCTGCAGCAAGATCTCTCTCAGCATATACATCGATAAATGTAGATGTACGGCCAAGTGACATAGCAGCACCATTCTGCTCCTTAACTGCACCAAGATAACCAAAGTATAACCACTGAATAGCTTCCTGTACGTTTGTAGCAGGCTTTGAAATATCAAAACCATAGAATGAAGCCATCTTTGTTAATTCCTTAAGAGCCTTAATCTGCTCTGCAATCTCTTCCTTACCACGGATTACATCGTCTGTGTAAACTCTGCCGAATGATTCCTTCTGAGCAAGCTTATCTTCGATAAGTCTGTCAGTACCGTAAAGAGCAACTCTTCTGTAGTCACCGATGATACGTCCACGACCATATGCATCAGGAAGTCCTGTTACGATGTGGTTAGTACGACATCTTCTGATTTCATCATCATATACATCAAATACACCTTCATTATGAGTCTTTCTGTGCTTTGAGAAGAAATCAACTATCTCAGGGTCTACTGAGTAGCCGTTATCTTCACAAGCCTTCATAGCCATACGAAGACCGCCGTAAACATTCATACCTCTCTTAAATGGAGCATCTGTCTGGAAACCAACGATCTTTTCCTTATTCTTATCAAGGTATCCAGGACCATGTGAAGTAAGAGTAGATACAACCTTTGTATCCATATCAAGGACACCGCCTGCTTCTCTTTCCTTCTTGGTTAAATCCATAACCTGTGCCCACAAATCCTTTGTAGCCTGTGTTGGTCCTGCTAAAAAGCTGTCATCACCCTCATAAGGTGTGTAGTTATTCTGAATGAAGTCACGTACATCGATAAACTTCTTCCACTTGTTACCCTTGAAACCATTCCATGCTGCTGTTTCCATTTTTTTAAATTCCTCCTTTAAAATTAAATTTTGTAATTTGTATCATAGAAAAATCTATCAGACAAGGGCATAAACCTCTGTCAATTACTATGATTTAATTATAATTGCATATTGTATACACGTCAATTGAAAAGCCGAAAAAGATTGTATTTTTTTTCATACAAAATGTCCTTTTATTAAGAAAATATGTACATTTCGACGACTTTGTAAATGAATATTTGGAGTATTCAAATTAGTGAAAAATTTGTTCATAAATTAAGTAAAGCATATATATTGCGGTGCTTTTTTTATTATGATAAACTTACTTTAAGTTATGCAGTAAGTTATGCAGTTATTGTTTTTGTAAGGAATCAATATAGAATTCATTAAAAAGGGGGAATAATGACAATGAAAATAAAGGTTAAGGTAAAAAAAGGCGATTACACTCCGGCATTTCCGGCAATTATTGTTATGGTTTTATTCTTTGCTGTAAGTTTTCTGGTTTTTTCAATTTTTGCTGAAGAATTGAATGGAGAGTATACTCTTGACAGTTTTATGGAGGCATTCAGCAAAAGGGGAATGGTAGTGTTGTTTGCGGTAGTGTTTTTTTTATTTGCATGTTACTTATTGTATTATCTGGTTTTTAAAAATGCTAAGCCCTATAAGGCTGTTCTTATATCTAAAACTGCAGAATATTATAAAGGGAAAAATATTACATATATGACGTTTAAGGTAGCCAACGAAGGAAAGATGCGTCAGATGATCAACGTTCATTACTCATGCTACGTTGATGGTATATGCGGATTCAAAGAGGGAGAGGAATACCTTATATATATAAAAGAATTTAATTGGAAGATTAAAAGCATAGGTGAACCTGATATATCAAAAAAAGCAAAAGAGCGAATGAGAAATACGAGTTTGCTACCCGTAATTCTTGGAATGATATTTGTTTTTGGCGGGTGTGCTGTTTTTCTGATTGTAAAAATATTTTATGATATTGTCAAGGGAAGAGCATTTGCTATAAACTTTTTTCCTTTGGTAATTATGGTGATTTTTATTTTGGCGGCTGTGCGGACATATAAGTTGTGGTCAAAGGATAATTCACTTACAAGTTCGCGTGTACATACCGGACGGGGGCTTGATAAAGGAATTGAATCATTACCTTCAGGAATGATTAATTCAGCATCTTTTAGTGTGACCAGAAAAACGGGTATGCAGGAAACGGAGACATTTATGGTTATTGATTCTGCAGGCACACAGGTGTTAACGGTGAAAAATAGTTTTTTGATGCCATCCATTTATAATATAGAAGAGACCGATGGATGTGATATCGGAGTGGTAAAAAATTCGTTTGATATGCAGAGAAGACTGGTGGTTAGTTTAAATGGAGAAGCATCATTTTCAGTAAGAAGAAGGGTGCAGGCCGGTACAGGATATGAAATAGACGGACTTGATTTTTCTATAGAGGGTGATTATACAGGAACCGGCAATGTGCTGCTTGACCTTGATGGAAATGAGATTGCAACTATTAATGCACAGGAAAATGAAGCGGGATTGTATAATATGGGTAGTTTTGATATATCCGTAAATCCTGATTATCAGAATAATATATATATTATATTGGTTGCTGTCTGTGTTGTTATAATTAATTGGCACGTAAGAGATATAGAATAGGTATTCACAAATTAAATTTTTCGCTTTGATGTAGGCAGAAGCTCACTGCTTTTATGGGGCAGTCGGCATAATATTAAATAAAAATAAATGTAAAAATGCTGAATAATAAATGTAAAATTACTAAATATTAAATATAGACTTTCAAGCAGGTGTATATTATAATGTGATAGTTATGACATTTAAGAACGACTCTGTGTGCGTTCCTATTGTGGGATACACGTATTGCGATAGTATTGTAAGCTCAAAAATGTGCATCTTTGCAATATAAATACAAAAAACTATTGAATAGATAAAAATACATAAATAATAGGAGGAAATAGTAATGGCAAAGCAGGTTAGCAAGGATATGCTTATAAATGATATTATAGAGGTTGATGCAGGTAATGCTGCAATTCTCATGGCAGAGGGTATGCATTGCATAGGCTGTATGGCAGCTGCAGGAGAGACTCTTGAAGAGGCAGCCGCAGTTCATGGCCTTGAAGCTGACGAATTAGTTGGCAAGATAAATGAATATCTGGCAAACAAACAGTAATTCAGATTGAATAATCTTTTGGTTATGATAAAGAATGGAGATATGTATGAAAAGTGATGGAGCTAGCCCTCCCGGGCATAATATGTGTGGTTTGATAGATATAAGCTGTCATATATTACCCGGAATAGAAGATGGCCCGAAAAATATGAGTGAATCTGTGAAGATGCTTAGGATAGCACATGAAGAGGGAATCAGAACTATAGTTGCTACACCAAGATATAGTAAAGGAAGAATTTTTACAGAAGCAGAAAAACTGGACAGACTTGTGGAACAGCTTAATCAGGAAGCAAGGAAGATAGATGAAGATTTAAAAATATATCTTGGTCGTGAGATAGAGTATTCAGGTGAATCTCATGAAAAGCTTGTTATGGGGACATTGGATTCTATGGCTGACAGTAAGTATGTAATGCTGAGATTTAATCCTGCTGCAGACTTTGAAGTTATAGCAGAAGCTATCAGGG